>JANNXV010000072.1:0-9381 GCA_031409815.1 Bacteroidota bacterium | reverse complement strand
TGCGCAATATTGGCAAACGGACCTCCATGTAAGATAGCAGGGTTGCCCTCTAAAGTTTGCACTAAGTTGGGCTTGATAGCATCTTTTAATAAAAGCGCCATTGCTCCTTGTGCATTCAGGTCAAGCGCAAAAATGGCTTTTCGGTCAAATGTAAATCCAACAAAAATATTTCCAAGTCGATTTTTTAAATCATCGAGGTTTTTCGCCATGCAAAGAATTGCCATCACTTCGCTGGCTGCTGTAATGTTAAATCCATCTTCGCGTGGAATACCGTTAGCTGTTCCTCCAATACCGATAATAATATTTCGCAACGAACGATCATTCATGTCCATCACACGTTTCCACACAATAGTGCGCGGATCCAGACCTAAACTACGCGATTTGCTTTGCAGATTATTATCAATTAATGCTGATAACAAATTGTTGGCTTTTTCCACAGCAGAAAAATCTCCCGTGAAATGCAGATTGATATCCTCCATCGGAATTACCTGTGAATATCCACCTCCGGCAGCTCCGCCTTTCATACCAAACACTGGACCTAAAGAAGGCTCTCGTAATACAACAATCGCTTTTTTCCCAATCTTATTAAGTCCTTCGTTCAGTCCTATCGATACTGTGGTTTTTCCTTCGCCTGCAGGAGTTGGATTAATAGCAGTTACCAAAATCAGCTTGCTCTTCTTTACTTTTTCTTCGTTGATAAGTTCGAGCGGAAGCTTTGCTTTGTACTTTCCGTAGTACTGTAAATCATCATTTGATATGTTGATTTTAGCAGCAACTTCTTTGATGTGAAGTATAGGTGCGTTTTGTGCAATGTCTAAATCGGAAGGAATAATTTTTTCTGCTGACATAAATTTTTTCTCTGGTAACAAAAATAGGAATACAAACTTCTTTGGAGTTATGATATAAAACCAATGGGTTCTACAAATAACTCAGCCACCAATAATCTTTCTTTTTCTTAAGTTCACTAAACCATTTGCATAGTGGATACAATGCAAGGACAAGTAATATCCATATCAGATAAACAATCTTTAATGAATAACCTTCGCCAGCAATTAAGAACCTGAATGGGATGCCAAATATATCGGGAGTTACTTCAGTTATTGAATGACCACGTGTTAAAAACAATACCATGCATAATATATGTAAGAGATAAAAATGAATTACATAATAGAAAAATGGAACACGACCGTAAACGCTGATTGCTTGTGTAAGTTTGTTATTGCTGTTCTCAAACAATGCAAGAAACAACAGTGCAGGTCCGATAGTGATGCACATATACAAAAGTGATGGAGGATATTTGTGAACATTAAGAAAAGACAGAAAAGTGAATAAAGAATTTTGTTGCACTGACCAGCGATAAGGATTTCCATACACGTTTAAAAATCGGAGTACAATAAAAAATAAAATTAATCCGGCACCGGATAACAGTAATATTTTTTTTCGTTGAGTGAAATCAATAGCTTGCGAATAAATTTTTCCAAAAGAGTAACCCAACATCATCAGTCCAAGCCACGGAACAAAAGGGTAAATGATGACTAATTTATGTCCAGCACCGATATCATGAAAAGCAAAATTTCCGTTGCGCATTAAATCCCATAAAAATCCGCTATGAGTGGACGTAATAAAATCAAATCTATTATGACCAAACACAATAAGTAGACCCAGAGCTAGAATTAATGGATAAGGAAGTCTGATAAATAATCCCATTAAAATCATGCTGATTCCAATGGCCCAGATTACCTGCAACACTAATATATTGAATGTAAAATCAAAGGTCCAGGCAAATCCTATTACATACAGTTCAATAAAAATTAACCATAAGCCACGTTTGAAAAGAAATATGCCTAACTCATTTTTATCTTTTCTTAAGCCCTGCAAAAAAATGGAAGTGCCGGCAAGAAACACAAAAACCGGAGCACAGAAATGTGTAATCCATCGGGTAAAAAACAGATAGACAGATGTTGTATGAACATCAAGTGGGTCGTGTAAGAATGCATCAAAGTGAAAGAAATCACGGGTATGATCGAGTGCCATGATGATCATTACTAATCCCCGCAATAAATCGAGCGAATAAATTCTGTTTTTGGTGAGCACTTGCATGAGTTTAACTATTTGAGATTAGCTGAGATTTAATATCTATTGAGTGCAAATATCATTCATCCAATCTTATTTTCTCCACAGTGGCCACAACATCATTTTCATAACTCACAATATCAACAACTGAAATTACTCCTTTAATTTGAAAATGATTTGTGTTCCATTCATCTGCCATTTTTTTGCAATTAATTTCATCGTTTGAATGACCAATGGTAATATGAGGTATATAATCTATATCAAGCCGGTGATGTTTCAATAATTGATCACTATAAAGTTTGTCGTGAAGTTTTACTATTTCGTCAAACCCTTCATTAGGAACTAAAAATGTAAGATAGGTTTCACGAGATTCATCTCTGTATACAACAGCATTTCGAATGCAAAATGAAATTGGTTTTATTCCTTTAAGTTGTTTCTTAATTTCAGTTTCAAAGTCAGCAATTGAAAAATCATCGAGCGGGAAGACCAATGTAAAATGTGGTTTTACGATTTTGTATAATTCATCATGTTTCTTGCGAATATTTTCTATCAGTTCTAAATCGGTTGCTGAAAGTTCAGGGTATACAATTGCTAGAAAACTCATTAGATTTTTTGCAAATTAGCTTAAAGCAGCAAAAATAAATTTTTGCTCAAAAGAACTAACCAAAATCCAAAAATCTATAAATCACAAATTCCCAAATCAAAAATTCCCTACCTTTCCCTCCCAAATAACACCCCATGGAAAACCTCTCCATCAAAGCCTGGGCAGAAGCCGAGCGTCCACGCGAAAAACTAATGAATGTCGGCAGGCATACATTAACTGATTCAGAACTCATTGCCATTTTATTGCGCACCGGTGCAAAACAAATTACTGCTGTGGAGTTAGCTCGCAAATTATTGGCGCAATGCAATAACGATTTAACCGAAATGTCGCGCTTGTCGGTTAAAGAACTCGCCAAAGAAAAGGGCATGGGAGAAGTAAAAGCCATCACACTGGTGGCAGCACTTGAATTAGGCAGGCGCAGGAGAGAAGCCGAAGCCATGCGCAAAGAAAAAATAACCACCAGCCAGGATGCAGTCAACATTATGCAACCGCACTTAGCCGATTTAATTCACGAAGAATTCTGGTTGCTTTTACTCAATCGTGCGCATGTGGTCATCAATAAAAGAAATGTAAGCTCCGGTGGTGTAAGCGGTACGGTGGTGGATCCCAAAATGGTTTTCAAAACCGCTATCGAAAATAATGCAAGCTCTATCATCCTTTGTCACAATCACCCAAGTGGAAACAACAAGCCCAGCGATGCTGATATAAGCCTCACGCGTAAACTAAAAGAGGCCGGTAATTTATTGGAGATCACAGTTATTGATCATATCATCATTGCAGGCGCTTCTTTTTATAGTTTTGCCGATGAAGGCATGATATGATTAAACTTCTTTCGGTGGTGGGTGCGCGCCCACAGTTTATTAAGGCAGCAGCGTTGCATCGTGCTCTGCAAAAAAAATTTAAAGATCGGGTTAATGAAGTGCTGGTTCACACCGGGCAGCATTATGATGATAATATGTCGAAGATATTTTTTGAAGAACTGGAGTTGTGCGAGCCGCAATATAATTTGGGAGTAAACAAACATTCTGTTACTCACCAAATTGCAGAAATGATAAAAGGAATCGGAGAAATATTAAATACAGAACAACCGGACGCAATGCTGGTGTATGGCGACACCACATCTACACTGGCAGGCGCATTGGCAGCGCAAAAAAATAATATTCCGCTGTTGCACGTTGAAGCAGGTATGCGTTCGTTCAATAAATCACAACCGGAAGAAGTGAACCGTATACTAACAGATCATATTTCATCGTTGCTATTTTGTTCATCACCATCAGCAGTGGAACATTTGGTAAACGAAAACATAAAGCATGTTAACGCAAAACAAAACAGCATTCAGCAACACGGAGTTTTTTTATGTGGTGATGTAATGGCAGACAATGTTTTCTTTTATGCGGAAAAGGCGAAGAGCGAATCTACCATCCTTCAAAAATTAAATATTCAGGCAAAAAAGTTTTTGCTGGCTACCATTCACCGGGCCGATACAGCCGATAATAGTGTGCGGCTTCAATCGGTTTTCAAAGCGTTTGATGAAATCACCAAATGCGATTCTGTTTCTTTGTTTGTTCCTTTGCATCCACGCACAAAAAATAATCTGAACAACGAGATTCAAGAAATCGTAAATAGTAATTCGCTCATAAACATTATTGAACCTGTTTCGTATCTTGATATGCTTGCACTGCAACAAAATGCATGCATGGTTTTCACTGATTCTGGAGGCATGCAGAAAGAATCTTATTTATTAAAAACTCCTTGTGTGGTTCTTCGCAACGAAACAGAATGGACTGAGTTGATTCAGAATGGAAATAATATTTTGTCAGGAACGGATGTTGATCTGATTAAAAATGCATATAAAAAGCTGAGTGCGAAAAATGATTTTGCATTTCCTGCTTTGTATGGTGACGGCAAAGCTGCTGAAAAAATTTGCGAGATTATTGTTCAACAGTTTTCATAATAAAAAAAATATAATGCTATTAGTATATACCAATAAATCGGCTCCACGTTTACGCTATATCTTCGACTTGATATTGAATGATTTGATTGGGGTTCAATATAAATTAACTCATTCCAAAGATGAATTTGTTGCATACAATGGTCCCCGTCTGAGTTATTGTGATGCTGCTTTGGGCGATGAGTTTTTTATTTATGCATCACGGTTGTTGTTTGAAAAAGGAATCGAAGATCAGCAAATCAATGTTTTCGAGTGGCATGGTGTGCCGGTGTTTTTCGGTACGCATCCAAAATATCAAATGCCGTTCGACATTTTTGCAGCAAGTTTTTATTTAGTGAGCCGTTATGAAGAATATCTTCCGCACATAAAGGATGAACATTCACGTTTTACACCGCAACAAAGTTTAGCGTACCAAAAAAACTTTTTAAACAAGCCTTTAATAAATATATGGGCCGAAAAACTGAAAGCATTGTTGCAGCAGCGTTATTCAGCTTTGGTGTTTGCTACAAAATCCTATCATTATATTTCCACTTTTGATATTGATAGTGCGTATGCTTATAAAGAAAAGGGAATGATGCGTCAGGTGGGAGCTTTTGCACTTGGTTTGTTTACCATGAACTTTAAAAAAATTGTGGAGCGAATTAGAGTTATTGCTGGTTTAGAAAAGGATCCATACGACACGTATGAATTACAGTTGGAGTTGAAACAGAAATATCATCTCCGCCAGATTTATTTTTTTCTGGTTGGGAATTATGGTGAGTTTGATAAAAATATTCCGGTTGAAGGTAGCAAGCGATTTCAATCTTTGATAAAGTATATTGCTGATTATGCAGAGGTCGGAGTGCATCCTTCATACGCTTCCAATCTGGACAACAATCAACTCCGGAAAGAAATAGGACGATTGAGAAAAGTGTTGAAACGTGAAGTGACCAAAAGCCGACAACATTTTTTGAAAGTCACTTTCCCAGGCACTTTTCGAAACTTGATTGACAATGATATTGAAGAAGATTATTCACTTGGATATGCATCAGAGATTGGTTTCAGGGCAAGCATTTGTTCTTCGTTTAAGTTTTATGATTTGGATCTGGATATTGAAACACGTTTGCGTTTAGTGCCATTTATGCTGATGGATGGAACGATGAAAGATTACATGAAACTTTCACCGGAAGAGTCAATCATCCGTGCCAAACAATTGGTAGATGAGGTGCGAGAGGTGCATGGAACCTTTGTTACATTATGGCATAATCACAGTTTGAATGATTTGGATGAATGGAAAGGGTGGAGAAGAGTGTATGAGGAGATTGCTGCTTATGCTGCGGTAACAATTCCTATAACTAACCCTTTGAGGGTTTCAAACCCTCAAAGGGTTGATTCGGTAGAATGAAAGGACGCATCAAGCAATTTCTTTTAAGCAACTCGCCAGCGTTTTTGTTAACGCTTGCAAAATATTTAAAGAAAAATCAGCGCAGGAAATATCTTGAAAAACAAAAGCAAATTAACAAAGTAATAGCGGTTGAAAAACTAGTTGATGATTTGCAAAAAATTGGTTTAAAGAAAGATGATGTAGTGTTGGTTCATTGTAGTCTGAGTAAAATTGGATACGTTGAACATGGGCCAAAAGATATTGTTGACGCAATTGAAAAAGTAATTGGTAAGGAAGGAACATTGCTGATGCCATCATTTCCTGCCAAAGGCAGAAATAAGGATTATTTAGAATCGAAACCGGTGTTTGATATTAACAACACACCATCACAGATGGGGGCAGTAACAGAATATTTCAGAGTGCTTCCAAATGTTAAGCGAAGTTTTCATCCCACTGATCCGGTTTGTGCAAGAGGTAAATTGGCCGAGTGGATTACTGATTCACATTTTGATCAGTTAAGCCCCTACAACGAATCATCACCATTCAGGAAATTATGCGAATGCAATGGCAAAATTCTAATGTTGGGAACAACATTAAACGGAGCCTGCACCAATTTGCACACACTGGAAGATGCAGTTGATTTCAAATATCCGGTGTATGATGAAAAAATATTTGAAGTGCAGATGATAGATGAGTATGGAAAACATCATCAAATGAAAACTAAGGTGCACAATCCTGTTTATTCTGCCAAAAGAAATAACGATGAACTAAAACCGTTGTTTGAAAGTGAATATGTTTTATTGAACGGCAAAGTGGGCGAAGCGGATTCGATGTTGATTGATGCAAAGAAATTATTGGACGTGATGATGCAATATTATTATTCCGATGGTGTAACCATGTACACACCACATGGCGAAAACGGCAAACTTTATTTTAATTAGTTAAGATACTATCAATTGGACATTTTTATCACACTTGATTATGAAATCTATTTCGGTGCCAAGCATGGAACTGTAGAGAAATGTATTATTTATCCTACCGATGAACTTACGCGAGTGGCTGATAAACATCAAATCAAACTGGTGCAGTTTGTTGATATTGGTTTTATTTTGAAGTTGGATGAATACCGGAAAAAATTTGCGGAACTTGATAAGGATTATAAAGCAATTATCAATCAACTTCAAAAGTTAAATGCAACTGGACACGATATTCAATTGCATATTCATCCGCATTGGGAGGATAGCTTTTACGATGGAAAGAAGTGGATAATAAATGTTGATCGTTATAAGCTAGCTGATTTTTCTGAGGTCGAGATTAATGAAATTGTAGTTAGATATAAAAATGCATTAGAGCAGATAACAGGTAAAAAGAGTTTCGCTTATCGTGCAGGTGGATGGTGTTTGCAACCCTTTGATAAATTAAAAAATCCACTCTATCAAAATGGCATCCGAGTGGATAGTAGTGTGTTTGCCAATGGCTGTTTTGAATCCAAGCAATACCATTATGATTTTAAAAATGCTCCTTTAAAATCTTCGTGGAAGTTCAGTGATGATCCCATCGAAGAAGCAAAAGAGGGAATGTTTACAGAAATAGCCATCAGTTCTATCTATAATTCGCCTTTGTTTTACTGGCGCCTGTTTTTATTGGGAAGATTAAATCCACACTTACATAAACCGCTGGGCGATGGAGTGCCCATTCCTGCTCCCGGACAAAGATTGAAATTATTAACCAGATATACTCACAACACGGTGTCGATTGATGGTTATAATGCAAGTATCTTAAACAGGGCATTACGACAACGGATCAGGTTAAATTTGGGCAATGAGATGGTGATAATCGGGCATCCAAAATCATTAACCCGGTATGGATTAGAGGCGCTGGATAAGTTTATTAATAAGCAGAAGCTGAAACATAATTTCACCACTTTCGCGCAACAGCAGCACAAGTTTTTATGATTCGTTTTTTGAAAGCAAAGGATATTGACCGTAAAAAATGGAACGATTGCATAAATGCTTTGCCACAACAATTCATTTTTGTTCAGTCTTATTATCTTGATGTCGCTTGTCCCAATTGGAGTGCATTAGTAATGAATGATTATGAAGCTGTTTTTCCTTTGACATCAGCATCAAAACTCGGAATCAAATACTTATATCAGCCTTTCTTTACACGACACTTCGGGGTTTTTACAAAAAATATTTCAAAGAACATTGAGCAGGAATTTTTTACATCAATACCCAAAGAATTTCAATATTGGGATTTTTGTTTGCATCCTTATCACTTAACTGCTCCTGCAAATGTAGAAGTCAAGCAGCGTGTCTATCAGCAACTTGATTTCAATCAATCGTATAATGATTTACAAAAGGGTTATTCTGAAAATGCATTGCGAAATATAAAGCGGGCATTTAAAAATAGACTCACTGTTATAAAGGATTTTAAGCCTGAAGTTTTAGTAAAACATTTCAAGCATGAACAAGGAGCCAAACTTTCTTTCAGTGAAAAGGAATATAGCTCATTAAAAAATATCATGAATGCTTGTGATAAAAACACTGCTACTTATTGTTGGGCTGTAACCGATGAAAAAAAAGAAGTTTTAGCAGGAGCTTATTTTATGGAAAGCAATAATCGAATAACATATTTGAAGGGGTTTAGTACTCAAGACGGAAAGAAAAAAGGAGCCATGCATTTTTTGTTTGATGCGTTTATTCAATCACAAAGTAATCGGAATAAGATTTTAGATTTCGGTGGTTCTTCAGTTGCTTCTGTGGCTCGGTTTTATAAAAATTTCGGAGCGGCTGATTGTTTATATTTACACATTCATAGCAATCGCTTGCCAAAGTTTATCAAGTGGCTAAAAGAATAAATATGTCTCAAACAGTTTTGTTAACCGGTGCATCGGGAGGATTAGGTAGGTTAATTGCACGTGCTTTGGCCGAAAAGGGATTTACACTTGCACTTCATTATCATGAAAATAAGGAAAAAGCATTCGATGATTTGTTGGATGATTTAAAAAAAATAAACGCTAATTATTTTACTTATAAAGCTGATTTCAGCAATGAAGGAGAAATTGTTTCATTGATTGAATCAGTACAAAGGGATGTAGGTAAAATTGATGTGGTGATTAACAACGCAGGTGTTTCTCATAGTGCCATCAGTTGGAAACAAAAACTAGATGACTGGAATCGTGTTATTGATATCAACCTTACAGCACCTTTTCTGGTAATAAGAGAATCATTACCATTGATGCGCAAAAATAATTTTGGTCGTATTATTAATATCTCATCCGTGGTTGCGCATAAACCGCACGCAGGCACTTCGGCTTATGCGGCTGCAAAAGCAGGTTTGGAAGGGTTAACTCGAGCAATTGCCATTGAAACTGCAAAAAACAATATT
>JANNXV010000071.1:0-3361 GCA_031409815.1 Bacteroidota bacterium | reverse complement strand
TATAAGTTGCTAAACGAACCCAAAATCTAAAAAAATTAACATCATCAACCCCTAACTGATTTGCGGTAGTAGGTCGTCCGTCATTCCAAGAATTTTGATAGCCTTGAGGGTAAATTACAACAAACTTGTCTCTATCAGCAATAGGTCTAAAGTCTGCAATTTGCATAATTCCCTGTGCTGTACTTTGTCCACCGTGATTAACGAAAATCATAGGCACACTTCCTGCATTATTATAACCTTTTGGTTTATATAGAAGAAAACTTCTGTCTCTATTATCGACAGTGATATTAATTGTTGTTAGCTCACTGTCTTTGTCTGCTATTACTGAGTTATCCTGTTTGCAGGAAATTGTTGTAATTAGGCAAAAAAGAAGGGTCAACAGCTTGTCCATTCTATATGTTTAAAGTTAATATTAGACTTGTCGAGTTTGGTCCGGTTTAATTGCCACCAACGAGAGAAGCTTTGTGCATTTGGGGAATTTACCATCTGTCCATCATGAACTGAAGCTAAATTTATAACTAAAGCCGAAGTTAACCAACAAAAGCCCGGCAGAATTGCGTCCGCCGAAACCAAGGCTTGGATATGCACTGCCGATGATTGCTTCAATGTCCCGCCCCATTAGCACAAAACCTGATGTTCTACGCATAAACCGTCTGATTATTTTAATAAATGATTATTTCATTTGCTTAGTCATAAATCCAATTTATCTTTTCTGTGTCTTTAAGTATTAACTTGTGAAAAGTCAACTTAGAGATGAAACTATTTTTTCAAACTATATGGTCAGTCCTAAAAAAATCTTTTTCAGATTTTATCGAAAAAAGAGTGTTAAAACTGAGTGCAGCTTTAGCCTTTTATACTATTTTTTCATTGCCTGCAATGCTAATTATTATTATTTCTGTTAGCGACATTTTTTATGGCCGGGAAGCTGTAGAAGGAACTTTGTACCATCAGATTTCTAATTTTGTAGGTAAAGAGGCGGCGATGCAGATACAGCAAACAATTCGTAGCTCTGCACTATCGCATAACAGTAATTTTGCAATGATAGTGGGTTTAATTACTTTATTAATTGGCGCCACAAGTGTGTTTAGTGAAATCCAGGATTCTATTAATTATATCTGGAAATTAAAAGCTAAACCTCGTAAAGGCAAAGGGATATTTAAAATGATTGTTAATCGGTTGCTCTCTTTTTCAATTGTAGTAAGTCTTGGATTCTTGTTGTTAGTCTCACTAATGATTAATGGAGTGATGGATGCTCTTATTAATAAACTTACTCAAATTTTTCCAAAAGTGACTGTTATTATGGTATACATATTTAACCTTGTTCTCACCTTTGGCATAACCTCTTTATTATTTGGTATGATTTTCAAAATACTTCCAGATGCTCGCATACAATGGAAACATGTAAGAAAGGGGACAATTATCACAGCTGCACTTTTTATGGGAGGTAAATTCCTAATCAGCTATTATTTGGGACATAGTAAGCTGTCTTCTGTATATGGAACTGCAGGCTCTGCAATTGTTATGCTGTTATGGGTTTATTATACTGCAATGATTTTATACTTTGGCGCTGTTTTCACTCATGTATATGCTGTACAAACAGGATCAAATATATTTCCCAATAGCTACGCCGTAAATATAAAAGAAATTGAAGTGGAGTCCGAAAAAGCTATTCAGCAACAACCGAAAAGTAAGATTGTAATAGAAGTTCCTTTTAAATCAGGATCTGAATAAGTTAAATAGGTTATCATTTTTCTTTAAAGTTAGGTCTGCCTCGATCTCTCCACTAAACATGACGCCCAACGATTAGCATTTACGCAGCAAGGGAATTAGAATTCCGTCAGCCGGTGCTCGTCGCCCGATAAAGGAACGAAAATTTTACTTGAAATTAATATTAATTAATGAACGGTCAAGCCGGAACTGAAGAAGATTAAAGAAGCTGATTTTACTTTCGGCCCGGCTTGTGTAAATGCTTTTGTTATCGGCTGCCCTTCTGTCTGGCAACAATTTTTGTTTGCGTTTATAAATAACTCAGCCACCATTTTTCTTTGTGGATTTGCTTATACTTGTCAAATCTTTTACATAATGGATATAGCAGAAGAATTGTGCCAATCCAAACAACATAAACTACCCAAAGGCTAAAGCCATAGCCTTTCATATTTGGTTCACGGCCTACCCATGTTGACAGAATAAACTTTTGCCATCCCCAACCCGAAATCTGAGCAAAATTTAGTGCCATTACGTGAATTAAGTAGAGATGTAGGATATAGTAAAAAAAAGGAACCCTTCCGAAAGTGCAAAAGAAATTGACTATTCTTCCTTTCAGTTTTTCAGCGTTCGCTAAAAATAAGAAAGTCGCACCTAATGTCATCAATAAATACAAAAGCGATGGTGGGTATTTGCTTGGGTTTAGAAAAGAAATTACGTCTTGAGATAAAGTGTCATATTGTTTAAATGGTTTTGGGTCTCCATAAAGGTTTGTCAACCTTAATACAATAAAAACAGTAATTGCAATTACTCCAATAATATTAAATACTTTTTTTCGCTTGTTATCGTCAAAAGATTTATCAAACAATGCACCAAAGTAATATCCTAATGCCATTACGGCAATCCATGGAACAATAGGGTATCCAATCAGCAATTGAGTATTATCAGATAATTTATAAAATACTTGTTCATGAACAATGGACCATAATACATTTCCTGAAAAATGAACGTTATCAAAAAGATTATGACAACAAATAAGCAGTAAACTAAAAATTAAAATATAGGTTCTTGGTAAATGAATTAAAGCTGCCAAAACAATCATGCTAATTCCTAATGACCATATCACAAGTAAGCCAAATGTTCTAAACTGAAAATCAAAATACCAGGCAAAACCTACAATTGTCAACTCGATAAAAACCAGCCAAATCCCACGTTTTAATAAAAACGCTGATAATTGATTTTGTGTTTTCCTCTTGCCAACCATAAAGGCTGATAGTCCTGCAAGAAAACTAAAAGCAGGTGCACAAAAATGTGTTACCCATCTTGTAAAAAAGATTGGTAAAGTGCTTTGTGTTGGGTCTGCAGGGTCAAACATAAAAGCAGAATAATGAAAATAATCCCTAACATGGTCGAGTGCCATTATTACCATCACTAAACCTTTTAATAGGTCAATAGATTCTATTCTGGTTTTAGTGATTGCAGTCATAATTTAAGTTTTATTAGAATTATTTTAGTCTTTGAAAAATATAAGTTTGATTGTCGTAAAGTGTCGCCATATTGTTGCCGCTAACGTGATGGCTTGCTGCTGTGCTGGCATTTTATAAAGTCCAGTCCGAACTGAAGCCGATTGAAAAACTGAAGTTGAAGATATAATCTT
>JANNXV010000070.1:0-2476 GCA_031409815.1 Bacteroidota bacterium | reverse complement strand
AAATATCCTTGAACGGTGTCGATATAAGCCAAAGCTTTTGCTTTACTCATGTTTGGGTTTGTAAGTAAAGCATTTTGATAAATGGCAGTACCTTGTGAAGCAGGATAACCAAATGCTTGAGCAGTAGCAACAGTGGTAGTTGAATCGAACCATTCCCATGGCCCTGCTTGTGGTGATGGCATCATAAATGGATACAATCCTTCCTGTCCTTGATTCATCGTGTTTGCTACATTGGTATAAACATCGGTGAAATTGTTTGGTTTAAAACAAGCGTTGTTACCATAAATATTAGCTTGTGCAATAAACATACTATCACCGCTCACATTTACCACAAAATCTCCTGTTGTAGGCACAATAACGGGACCGTTTCCGTATGGAGCAAAAGGATCAGGCTTGCAGTGGAAACCAACCATTGGAGCATCGCCCTGGCCTAACCATGAACTATCGCCCATTGCTCCACCCATGTTACAAACAAAATTCACCTTTGAACTATATCCCACGCTATTGTTAGGATTATTTACACTCGAAAATCCGCCATATCCTTCATAATCGCCCATTACCGCTTGATTTACATAAGGAAATCCTGCAACATATCCATATTGCACATTGGTTGTGGTAGAAAGAAATTTTGGTAATTGAATTTCTGCGGGATCGTTCAAAGTTGCTACTGCAAGTGCTACATAGCCGCCAGATCCTTGTCCAACCATAATTATATTGTTGGTGTCTACAGCATAAGTGTTACCCTGTAATGATGCGTTTGCTCTAAAATAGCGGACACATGATTTCGCATCTTGTACGGCACGATAAACAGCTTGTAATAATGTTCCGGTGCGAACATCCTGATCAGTCGATGTTGGGTTCCAGCCAACTCGATAACTAGCTGCTGCAACCACAAATCCTCTGCGAGCAAAACGGGTGCACATTTCGATAGTAGCGCTATCAGTACGAGAACCAGTAGGAGTTCCATTTACCACTTTCGGTAAAAAACTACCAGTGTGTAAATAGATAATCAAAGGACGGGCAGCCAGTGGATCAACAGCGCCTCCAGGTTGATAAATATCCATTTTTAAGTCGGTGGCAACCGGATTACCGGTTAATACCTGATAATTGTTTGCATAGGTTATGCTTGATGTAACGCTTGCTGATGGAAAAACATAGGTCAGATAACGCTGAGCCATTGAATTTGTATTGGCAAGTGCACCAACTATTAATAATGCAATCGGGAGTAAGTGTTTTTTCATTTCTTAAGTTTTTGTGGGTGTAAATTTAACTAATTACTAGTATGAAACTTACCAGAAGAGAAAATGTGTGGTAATTAAGCGAAAAAGGGTGTTTAATTTAATTCGACCAGCAATTGAAGATAAGCGAGTCGTCCAATAAGTGGCCCGCCATAAACTTCGTAATGAAGATTATTCAAAATATTAGACGATCCCAGTTTTACAGTCGTTTTTAACTTAGGTATGTGTTTATTGATTTGAAAATCAAGTAAGCCATAATCATCAATTGTGCCAGTAAACTGAGGCGAACCTTCAAATAAAAATCCCTGCACCCATTTATAATTAATATTAAAACCCCAGTTGTGAATAGGAATAACCGGTAATTTATTCCAAAGCTTATTTAATAAAGTGAAATTAGTTTGCATATCACGCGCACCAAAACCCAGATTGTATTTATTTTTTGGAGTATTAAATGCAGGTATCAATGGATCATCAGAGCCGTGTCGATCGAGCTCGTTCCATGAATAATTTCCTGATAAAGTGTAAAAAGTAGAGAAAAAATAGCTCACTCCAATGGCAACTCCCTGAGTGGTTACTTTGTCGAGTGAGTTGGTAGCTACGCGATAAACCTTATTAACCTTCGCATCATTCGCTGCTGCTATATAAGAAATGTCGGCCCCTAATTTATAGCCAATAAAATCCTGATAATAGCTGTAATAATATCCGGCATCCATATAAATATGATCAAACAAAGTGGTTCGGTAACCAAATTCGATAGTTTGTACTTTTTCAGGAACTACCGGTGAAACGTTAAAATAATCAAGCGTGTCTTTTTTCTGTGTATTGTAAAAATCGAGCAACGATGGGATGGTAACCAATGAATCGAATCCGGTTAAATTTCCAATTAGTATGGCTCTTCCAACGGGGTAATATAAGTATTGGTCAGATAAAGTAGGATTGCGTATTGCTGACGAGAACCCTGCGCGCCAGGTATGGTTTTTATTTAGCGTATAAACTGCAGATACTGCGGGTGACCATAGGTATTTAAAATTATCGTTTTTATCAACTCGGGTAGTCGCATTTAGCTTTAGCTTGTCCGACAAAATTCTTTTTTCCAAGCCTACATAAGCACCCCATTCATTATTTTTTATCACCACTCCTGATGTATCACTAAAAATGGTTCCGTTTGAATTAGGGCGGTATGCGCGATAATTAGCACCAACCGTTATTTCCATCCATTTGGGAGTCAGTTTATATTC
>JANNXV010000069.1:0-6654 GCA_031409815.1 Bacteroidota bacterium | reverse complement strand
AAATATATTTTTTTTATAATACCGGCATTGTTAATCATACTGTTTCCGGCAGCCGTTAAACCGGTCGAAAAAACATTCCACAACAACAAACCTGAAAACACAAAAACCGGATAAGGCAAATTATCAGACGGCACGTTAAGTGCTTTACCAAAAAAAACAGAAAACACCACCATCATCAAAAAGGGTTGCAACACTGCCCAGGCAAATCCTAAAAAGGTTTGTTTGTACTTAACTTTAATATCGCGCCACGTAAAAAAGTAAAACAGCTCGCGATATTGAACCAATTCAGTAATCCCAAAACTCAATTTCTCCTTTGGCCTAATCTCGTATTCTATCATAACTTACTTATGGGCAAAAATAAACAAGTGATTACAATTTCAGCCGTGAAATAATTTTAGCAACTAATTCGTGGTTATAAACAACAACTACTAGTCGACAAAATAATTTAATTTACTTTTGACCGCAACAGTTTATATTTATGATTGAAAAAGCCAAACAAGTTGTTAATGACATATTAAAATTAATTGGGCTACAATTGGTGCGAAACCAATCCATGCGGTCGATTAATAGTTTCAGAAGCGATCATTATATCAGGCATAACCAAAGAAGACAGGAACATTTGGCCAGTTTAAATCTAGATATAGCTAACAAAA
Source organism: Bacteroidota bacterium (assembly GCA_031409815.1). Lineage (GTDB taxonomy): Bacteria > Bacteroidota > Bacteroidia > AKYH767-A > OLB10 > JANLUX01. Next base: position 6,001 of record JANNXV010000069.1, on the reverse strand, counting down.
CCGTGTTGGAGGTTGGAGCAGGAATCGGAGATCATACCACTTTTTGGATTGACCGTAAATGTGAAGTTACAATTACCGAAGCAAGAGAAGACAGCCTGAATAAGCTGCGCTCGCGCTTTCCCGACAACAAAGTGATGCCTCTTAATCTTGATGATGTGGCAAAAATTACTTCGTTTAACGATTTTGATATTGTGTATTGCTACGGACTACTGTATCATTTACAAAATCCAGAGGCGGCAATTAAGTTTATGAGTTTGCATACTAAATCGATGCTGCTGCTCGAAACTTGTGTGAGCTTTGGCAACGAAGAAAAAGTGCATAATGTGTATGAAAACATGGACAACCCTTCGCAATCAGCTATTGGTGTTGGGTGCCGACCAACACGTATTTGGATATACAATCAACTAAAAAAATACTTTGAATTTGTTTATTTGCCTATTACCCAACCTGCACATCATGAATTTGCCTTAGATTGGAATATTGATCCTCCGGCTGATATAAACACCCAAACTCCTTTAACTAGGGCTGTTTTTATTGCCAGTAAAAAAGAAATTAAAAATGAATTACTTGTTAATTATTTACCCGATAAGCAATTTATCACTAAGCCCGAGAACTAATAGACCCTTTTCACAATTGTATTTTGTTTCAAGTTTGCCATTGCGCGCCCTGTATCCCTAAAGGGAACCGAGCGCTGCTCCCTTTAGGGATACAGGGTGTAGGGAGGAGTTATGAAAGAGGTCTAATGATTAATATATTTTATTCGTGATTTAATTGGAATAAACCCTTCCTTACTGACATCGAAAAATCCGATCAAGAATCACTCAACATTTTAGTTTCAAAGTCCTGATAAGAGATTGATTGGCTCAAATTAATTGGAGACAGCAAGTAATTCAATCCGGTAGGTAAACTTCTGATGGAGGAAAGTGCCATTAATCCATTCTCGGTAAAATCATAAACATAATAATTTTCTGATTGTAAAATGCCATCAATAAAGGCAAGTTTTTCCTCTGTATGAAACAACTCACAAAGAATATAAGGGCGATTTATTTTAATTGTGTGTTGCATACCCTTAAATACCGGCAACTCATAATTCTCAACATCCAGTTTTATTAAATCAACCTTACTAATTTTTTGCTGATCACAAAATATATCTATCGAAATTTGTTCTGCCTTAACTACCTTCCAATCAAACTCTCCCTTATACATAGTTGTGCTAAATGATTTATCCATGGAGGCTACATCCGTTATGCGATTGTCGTCAGGTATATTAAATTCAACTGCTGAAACTGTATCTCCTACAGCCTTATTGATGGCTTGCACCTTGGTTAAGTTATTAAGCTCGATATGACTTTTGAATCTTTGATAATTAAACGGGTGCGGTTCAAAAGAATAAATTGTGGTTTGAGGATTACTCTTAGCCGCAATAATGCTATAAATACCTGTATGCGCTCCAATATCAATAATAGTTTTTGAGTGTTTACTTAACACTGAAAAAACAAACAACTCTGATTGTTCTGGGTGCGTATGCCGGTAGTACAAACGATCCACAACACCATCATCACAATTGGATTTCATTTTAAAATTAAAACCTAAAAAACGAATGGGTACAATTCCCTTTACTGCCCAATGATTAGAAAGCGAAAAATATAATTTCTTTGAAAATGGAAATATTGATCTGATAAAGATTCTGCCGAGATAATTAACAACATATATTTTTCTTAATTGCAATAATATTTTTCGAAACATACAAAGTACTTATTGGGAAAATAAATTTATAACCATTTATATATGTTAGAAATAGTGCTTTGATATCAATTTAATTAGTTGCATGCCAATCACACCAAAATCCATAAGAAACAGCTTTCTTTAAGTTAAAATAATCACTGCGATGTTCAATTATAAGTTGCTCTGCGTCTTCAAAATTATACCATTGCCCCTCCAAATAATCGCCATAAGGACCTGATGCTCCGGTTGGAAACGGGTAATGAAACTGTTGAGAAAGTTGGTCGCGAAAATTAAATGGTACAATCTCGATTTTCAGCTTCTTCAATATTCGATCCATGAAATGCAAAAATTGATTAGGTTGCTTGTAAAACTTTTTACATAAACGTAGCGGATGTAAAGTACCCTGATCAATCAACTGAAATTTTGCATATCCTAATTGCTTTAGGGAATATAATGTTTGGAGGTAATCTTTCTGCTGAACCTTTTCGTTTTTTGCAAGGCATTCCGTTTCCACAGAGATAAATTCGGGCCTTAAATTAGTATCCATCATTGATTGAAGACAGGTATTATCCATCCCTTCAATGTCAATTTTACAATAATAAGGAACGCCAAATTGTTCCATTAAAGCAGGCAAAGTAATGGACTCTACTTGTATGGTTTCAACGGGTTCCGATTTCCTAGAAGAAATATTCTTATTAAGAGAATTCCATAAGGAGTTAGTACTTAAATTAAAATCCAATAGCTGACCCACACTATCGCTTACAGCTCTGTTTAGTAATACCAATTTGTTTTCGCTAATGTAGTTACTATATTTCCCGCTGGCCAACTCAATCATCATCGGGTCAGCATCCACAGCAATTACTTTCGCATCATTTTGCAGGTAAAAGCCAAGGTCTTCCCCTTTATGCATTCCAATATCAAAAATCAGCCGCTCCTTTTCCATTTCTTCATTTATCGGGCAAAGTAAAGCAATATCTATTTATCAATTATCGGAATACTGAACTGATCAAATACTTCTCATTACTTGCAAAGGAATCGATACTTTTGAGGTTCAAAAAAATCCACTTGAATTCAATTATTTATTGCACTCGTAAAATGAATGGTGCTTCAATTTTATGTTGACTGATACTTCAAAAGATATTTTATCAAATAATTTAATATTTGATCATTGCTTAATCTGCAATAATAACGGGTTAAAAACATTGTCAACTTATCACAATGCATATCTTGTAAAATGCAAAAATTGCGGCTTCGTTTTTTGTAATAAAGCACCTTCAACTGAAGAATTAATTGCACATTACAATACTTATCCGCGCAATGACACCATTTCTCCTATCACCATAAAAAGATATGGTGAGTTGCTGGAAATTTTTGAACCTTATAAAAAAACAGAAAATATTTTGGATGTGGGTTGTGGGAATGGGCATTTTTTATCAGAAGCAAAAAAAAGGGGGTGGAAGGTGTTTGGTACCGAATACACTGACACGGCCATGGAGATTTGCAGAAAAAAAGATATCACCATGTTTCAGGGGAAATTAAACCCGAAAGACTTTGGTGATTTGCATTTTGATGTGATCACTTCGTTTGAAGTGCTGGAACATATTAATAATCCGCAGGAAGAAATAAAAAACTTCAATCAATTGCTTCGCGAAGGAGGAGTTGTTTACCTCACTACTCCAAATTTTGATTCGCTATCGCGTTACCTTCTTAAAGACAAATGGAGTATAATTGAATATCCTGAACATTTATGCTATTACACTTCTTCAACATTGAATTATTTATTTAAGAATTCAGGTTTCAAAAAATCAAATGTTCTCACAACGGGTATTAGTTTAAACCGTTTGAAGCATAACACAAACAATTCAGGTGAAACTGCTATTAAAAAAAATGAGGATGAATTATTACGTAACAAAACCGAAAACAATCCATTATTTGGATTATTAAAAAAAATGGTGAATGGAGTACTTTCGATTACACACAAAGGAGATACTTTGAAGGGCACATTTATTAAACAAATAACTCACTAAAAAAATACCTATTATAAATGTGCGGAATTGCCGGTTATTATTCTCCAAATAAAAAATATAACCGAGAAGATTTAGAAATAATGACGGCTGCGCTTAAACATCGTGGTCCGAATGCGGAAGGTTTTTTTGAGCAGGAATCTGTTGGATTTGGACATCGTAGGTTGAGCATCATTGACCTTTCAATAAGAGCCAATCAGCCCATGATGTCGCTCAACGATCGTTACTGCGTAATTTATAATGGCGAGGTTTATAACTTCACGGAAGTGGGAGCTAGTATTAAAAATATTTCATCTCAACAACAGCAGGTTCATTTTAAAACATCGAGCGATACAGAAATTATACTTGAAGCTTTTGCACACTACGGCATTGACTTTGTACATCAACTAAATGGAATGTTTGCCATAGCCATCTATGATAAACAAACAGATGAGCTTTATCTTTTTCGTGACCGAATGGGGATAAAACCGGTATTTTACTACTGGGATGGTAAAGATTTTGTGTTTGCATCAGAATTAAAAGCACTGCAAAAACTCCATAAAATCCCCAAAGAAATAGATACCACTTCCATCTCTGATTTCTTACATCTTGGATACATACCTACACCAAAGAGCATTTATAAAAATATTTATAAAATGCGCAGCGGAAGTTGGATGAAAGTTTCAAAAAACGGATTGGACAAAGGAAAGTATTGGAACTTAAAAAGCAAGATTAACAACAATGTAATTCAAGACAAAGAACAAGCGCTTGTAAAATTGAGCGATCTTATTATGAGTTCGGTTCAATATCAGTTGAAGAGTGATGTTCCGTTTGGTGTTTTCCTTAGTGGTGGAATTGATTCAAGCCTTATTACTGCTCAGGCAGTAGGCCTTTCGAGCGTAAAGGTGAATACATTTTCGATTGGATTTGAAGAGAACAGCCATAACGAATCAGAATATGCAAAAGCCATTGCTCGCTATTTGGGTACCGACCATCACGAATTTATTGTATCTTACAAAGACGCGATCAAATTAATTGATACTGCACTTGACGTGTATGATGAACCTTTTGCTGATTCATCAGCAATACCCACCATGCTCGTTTCGAAACTCGCTAAGCAATATGTTACCGTTACGTTGAGTGGTGAAGGAGGTGATGAATTGTTTTTAGGTTATGGCGCCTATAAATGGGCAAACCGATTAAACAATCCGCTACTACATACTTTCAGGAAACCGATATCATCCCTGTTTGCTCATTTACCAACACGCTATCAGCGAGTAGGCAAACTGCTCGATTATTCTCACCGCGATTTTATAAAAAGCCATATTTTTTCGCAAGAGCAATATTTGTTTAGTAGAAACGAGTTGAGTGTAATGCTAAATGACGAGTATAAATCATCTAAATTAATTGGCAGTAAAGATTCGTCCAATTTTCTTCGTTCTTACAGTACACCCGACCCATCGGAGTTAGCAAATGTGGAAGTACGCAAACTCACTTCAATGGAGTCGCAAGCTTTATTTGATCTGGAATATTATTTGCAAGATGACTTATTAACTAAAGTAGATCGTGCAAGTATGCATTATTCGCTCGAAACGCGAGTTCCTTATTTAGACCATCGCTTGGTAGAAATGGCACTAAACGTATCACCGAATCTAAAATATAAGAATGGTATGCCAAAATATATTCTTAAAGAGATATTATACCAATATCTTCCTAAGAAATTTTTCGATCGACCTAAGCAAGGATTTGCCATTCCGTTAAACAAATGGTTGCACCATGAGCTTCACTACTTATTAGATGAATATTTGTCGGAAAGTGTAATTAACCAATATCAAGTAGTAAGCTATACCTACGTTAAAAATCTTTTAGACCGATTTGAAAATGGAAGCGACTATCTATTTAACAGGATTTGGTTGCTGGTAGTTTTACACCGTTGGTTAAAAATAAACTCAAACTAACAACGGCTTTTCCTTTTCTAACGATTCGGTTTCAATTAATTCTGACTTAATAAAAAATTCGGTTTTGTACAGTCTTTTATCTCTTAATTTATTGTAGTGATTAATAATAAACAAACTGGCAACATAAAAAGGCATTGCTGGAATTTTGTATCGAACTAAACTTCCGAAATTAGAGGTTGAAATTCCAATTGCAAACGCAAGGAAAATGCTAAACATTAATGAAAAAGTTAATAAATGATGCTTTGTAAAATATCTAACTATTCCTATAATTCTGATTTTGATCAAAACATTTATCGTAAAAATCAGAATTATCAA
>JANNXV010000068.1:0-5341 GCA_031409815.1 Bacteroidota bacterium | reverse complement strand
CCCGGTGAGATCAATAAAAATATTAATACTGCAACACTTTTGTGGAAGCAGTTGTTAAAGTTAAATGCCACACGAGATGATTTACTAATTAATTTGGGTGGAGGTGTGGTGAGCGATATTGGAGCTTTTGTTGCTGCTACTTTTAAAAGAGGAATTCCATTTATTAATATTCCGACAACATTGCTTGGAATGACTGACGGAGCAATAGGAGGTAAGGCAGGTATTGATTTTGAAGGTGCTAAGAATATGATTGGCGTATTTGCACATCCCAAAAGTGTTTTTATTTATCCGCCATTTCTTCAAACTTTAGAATCGCGACAAGTAAGAAACGGGTTTGCTGAAATCATAAAACATGCTTTGATTTTTCAAAGCAACCTTTGGCAAGAGTTGCAATCATTTTCGTTCAACGAAATTCCGAATGAAAAATTGATTGCTGATGCGGTGAAGAATAAAATTGATATTGTGCGAACCGATCCTGTAGAAAAAGGAATTCGTAAAACATTAAATTTTGGACATACTATTGGTCATGCCATTGAAAGTTGGTCGTTGCTTAACGACCGCAATCCGTTGCTTCATGGTGAAGCAATTGCTGCGGGTATGATTTGTGAAGCATGGTTATCTAATCAAAAAACAGGTTTGTCCCAAAAGGAATTGCAATCAATTTGTGATTTAATATTAAAGCAATATCCAAAATATATTATTCCCAAAAGCAGTTTCAATCATTTGATGGAACTCATTTGGCAGGATAAAAAGAACACACAAGATCATATTCAATTCAGTTTGCTTAAATCAATTGGTGACTGCAAATACAATGTAAATTGCAGCGAGCAGGATATTATTGCTTCTATCAATTTTTATTCTGATTTAAAATAATGAATCATATGCCTTCAACGGTTTTAAACCCTTGAAGGGATGACTATTCTGCAATGGCTGATTCAATTACTCTCAAATCCGGAAGCAAAAACATTGAAGCCACCATTCATTTGCCGGCTTCAAAAAGTATCAGCAATCGTGCTTTAATTATTCAAGCGCTTTGTGATAAAAAATTCAATATCGAAAATTTATCCAATGCGGATGATACGGTTACGCTGCAAAAATTATTAAATTGTGATGAAAAAATTTTAAATGCAGGAGAAGGCGGAACAACGTTTCGTTTCCTGTTAGCTTATCTTGCACTGAAGGGAGAACAAGTTGTTCTTACTGGAAGTGAGCGTATGTTGCAACGTCCCATTCAACCAATGGTTGATGCTTTAAATAGATTAGGTGCAAATATTGAATATGGTGAACGAAATGGTTTTCCTCCTTTAAAAATCAATGAATCGAAATTGGTAGGTGGAACTATTGAAATAGATGCAGGTATCAGCAGCCAATTTATCAGTGCTTTATTGTTGATTGCACCTTATCTGAAAAATGGATTAACAATAAAACGGAAAGGCAAAGAAGTTTCTGCTACCTATACTGAAATGACTATTGCATTGATGCAGAACTTTGGGGCGGATGTAAAACGTAAAGGAGATTTGATCGCTGTTGCTAATCAACATTACCTGCCAAAAGATTTAGGTGTTGAGTCGGATTGGAGTGCAGCTTCTTATTGGTTTGCAATGGCAGCTTTAGCTGAGACATCCAATATTTTTCTTGAAAACCTTCATGAAAAAAGTTTGCAGGGCGACAGCGTAATTGTAGATATTATGAAAAATTTTGCAGTGGAAACGCATTTTGAAAATGGAGGGGTGCGTTTGATTAAAAACAAAAACACTCTTCCTGAAAAATTTGAATACGATTTTTTAAACTGCCCCGATTTGTTTCAGACAGTGTGTGTTGTTTGTGCTGCGTTCAATTTTCCATCGCGTTTCACAGGTTTGCAAACTTTGAAACATAAGGAAACTGACCGGTTGGCTGCAATGGAAACAGAATTAAAAAAACTAAATGCGGTAGTTAAAAGAGGAGCAGATTCTTTTGAAATAATTAAAGGCATTGATTTGAATTTGGAAGCCCATGTTTCAACTTACAATGATCATCGAATGGCAATGGCTTTTGCTCCGCTTGCTTTAAAAATGAAAACTGTCACTGTTGAAAAACCTGATGTGGTGAGTAAATCGTATCCTGGGTTTTGGAAGGATGTGAAAACAGCATTTTAAATCTCATAAGTAAAGTTTCATATAAATTTTAAAAGCTTTTTATTTCAAAAACTCCACCGCTTTCTCTGCACAGCGCTCTCCATCCATGGCAGCCGAAACAATTCCTCCGGCATAACCGGCACCTTCTCCGCAGGGAAAAAAACCTTTGAGTTGCGGATGCATGCAATTTTCTTTTTCGCGTGGTATGCGCACCGGAGAGGAGGTTCTGGATTCTACTCCAACCAGTATGGCTTCGTTGGTTAAATAACCTTTCATCTTTTCGCCAAAAACTTTTAAACCGTTTCGCAAAGCATCCGAAATAATTTTTGGTAATACATCATCCAGCATAATTGAATTTACTCCGGGCATGTATGAATTGGCTGGTAAGTCAGTCGACTTTTTTTTGTTTACAAAATCCATCATACGTTGTGCGGGTGCAGCTAATGATTTTCCACCTGCTTCAAATGCTTTTGTTTCCACTGCGTGTTGGTAATGCAATGCAGAAAGTTCTTTTGATTTTTCAAATGGTTTAAAATCATTCAACCCCAAACCCACTACCATTCCGGAATTGCCAAACGGATTATTTCTTTTGGATGGCGACCAGCCATTCACCACCACTTCGCCCGGTGAAGTGGCTGCGGGAGCAATAATTCCTCCGGGACACATACAGAAACTATAAACACCTCTATCATTTTCGTTGTGAACAAGACTGTATGAAGATGGAGGCAGAAACTCACCACGATTATCACAATGATATTGTATGCGGTCAATTAATGTTTGTGGATGTTCGATGCGCACACCGAGCGCAAAAGGTTTTGCTTCAATTAAAATATTTTTCTGTTGCAGCAATTCAAAAATATCACGAGCTGAATGACCGGTGGCAAGTATCAAAGCATCACTTAATAGATTGTATTCTGCTTCATTGATTAAATTTCTTACGCGAATTCCTTTTAAATTATTTTGTTCTGAAATAATATCAACCAGTTTTGTATTGAATAGTATTTCGCCACCACATGCAATAATTTGCTGACGCATGGAAGAAATAATATTTGGAAGCTTATTGGTTCCGATATGTGGATGAGCATCTATCAGGATATTTTTTTCAGCACCGTGCTCCACAAATGTTTCTAAAACACGTTGCACATTTCCACGCTTGTCTGAGCGGGTATAAAGTTTGCCATCAGAGTAAGTGCCGGCACCACCTTCGCCAAAACAATAGTTGCTTTCGGGATTTACAATTCCTTTTTTATTGATGTCGGCCAAGTCTCTTCTTCTACTCTTTACATCTTTTCCACGTTCGATTAAAATGGGTTTGTGCCCTAGCTCTATCAAACGTATAGCTGCAAACAATCCGGCAGGACCACAACCGGCAATAAGAATTGGTTTTGCAATGGCTACATTTTTATAAGCACGCTGAGGAACTGGTTTTTCGGAAAAAGGTTCGTTGATAAATACTTCAAATAGCAAACGATATTTCACTTGTTTGCCACGAGCATCAATGGAGCGCTTTAATAAATTAAATCCTGTGATAGAATCTGTTGAAGTGCTGCACGCTTTACTTAAATAATGTCGGTATTCATTTTCGTTGGCTACCTGTTCGGGCAGCAAAACGATTTCGGTTTTAACAACCATTTTTAAATCATACTTAAATTATTCGAATGTAAATGACAAAGAAAAAATACGCGATTTTAAAGATTGAAGAGTTGTTGAATAGGCTGCTGCGTCATACACCAAAATATTGGGTATGCCTTGAAATACTTTAATTTCAGGCGCAAACTTAAAAAGCTCAAAATAGCAATCGAGACCTAATCCAATCTCATAACCAAAATCTTCTCGTTTCAGTTTAACAATTGCATCTCCATTGTCAACCACCACATCGGCCTGTGAAACCAGGTCAATAGCATAGCGTGCTCCTGCTAAAACATAAATGCGATAATTATTGATTCTAGCTGATTGAAATTTAATATCGACCGGTAAGTTGATAAATGTGGATTCGATTTTTTTAGATACAAAGGGCAAATTATTATTTGGGTAAAGAACTTTGTATTTGATATCTCGCTGAGTAAAAGAAAGTTCAGGAACAAAGCGTAAATGAAGGTTATTTACAATTTTTAGGTCAGAAATAATACCCAGATTAAATCCTGATTGACCATCGGCCTCCAACGATAGAATACTATCGCTTTGGTAAAAATCATTTGAACGAGTTACTTTAAAATTGGAGCTATTTACCCCAAGCAAAAAACCGAAATGCATACGCTGTTTGTCGTATTTCTCCAAATTTTTTACATCGGAGCGTTGGGCATGTAGCATTGAGCCCGTGAGAACGAGAATAAATAGTGTAATTAGTTGAAGGACTCTAAACATTGATTTTTTAGCCGGTGTAAAAATACAATTTGACATCAACTTATTTTTTACCTTGATAAATAGAGGCAATTCCAAACGTTAGAGGATAAGCTTTAGTGCCAACGAACCCTGATTTCTTAAATATTTCAATAAATGCATCTCCATAAGGAAATGCTTTTACCGATTCGGGTAAATAGTCATAAGCTGAGCGTTGTTTGGATAATAACTGGCCGGCAGCTGGCAAAATATATTTGGAATAAAATTGATAGAATTGCTTTATGGGTGTTACCTGTGGTTGCGAAAATTCAAGAATTAAACAAATGCCTCCGGGTTTTAATACGCGGTACATTTCTTTTAAACCCAGGTCAAGGTGTTCGAAATTTCGCACACCAAAGGCTACCGTTATGGCATCAAAACAATTATCCGAAAAGGGTAGTTTTTCACTGTCTGCTTGTTTAAGTTCAATGAGTCCCTCCAGTTTTTTTTCTTTTATTTTAATTTTCCCAACATCAAGCATTCCTTGCGAAATATCTACCCCAACAATTTTTTTAGGATTCAAGGTGGATGCAGCAATTGCCAGGTCGGCTGTTCCGGTCGCAATATCAAGAATGGTTTTGGGTTTTTCTTCAGCAAGGAGCTTAATCAGTTTCTTTCTCCACGTTTTATCAACTCCACCCGACAATACATGATTGAGTAAATCATATTTTGGAGCAATGCTATCGAACATATGCTCCACTTTTTCGCGCTTGGTGGAGCCTTCGTATTGTTGTGGGATAACTGACATTTTTTAGATTAAATTAGGAAAGAGCAAGTTGGGCAGCTTCTTCAAGCAACTGCTGTTTATCAATGGGAACAACACCTACTTTTTCGCAAACTAATCC
>JANNXV010000067.1:0-2981 GCA_031409815.1 Bacteroidota bacterium | reverse complement strand
CTACTTTTTTAAAATCTTTTATTATGCTGTCCTTGGTAACTACAAAACCAATCACTCCTTCGTAAGTTCCGGGAGGCACTTTATATTTAATAGCAGGAGTCATATAAAAATACTTTTCTACAAATCGTAGCCAGCCATCTTGCCCGCCAGGAAATACAGCTTTTGTATCAACTTTATCACTCTCGTAAACCGGCAGGTTGGTTTCGTTTGTATTTATACGGGTATAAGCAAACCTGGTATATACGTCTCTATATTTTTCACGGATGGCCACATCAGCAATATGTAAACTAATGGTATTGTTACCCCTGTCTTGCAACACCAGCAGTTCATTATCTATCGTAGCTTTTAGAAAAAAGAGCCTACCCATGTTAACTTTCTGATAAGCAAAAGAACCAATAGTTTCTGCCCCTGCTGTGGTGAATTTAATTTCCTTAATTGCCCGCTTATCCTTTATGCCTGACCCTTGTATTTCTCCGTTACTTTCACTCTTTGCCAGATTGATAGCTGAGACATGGCCATTCAGCCATTTCAACATTGCTTCATCTGTTTGTGCTTTGGCGTTAATTGCAAATGCTGTAGTCAATAATAATGTCAGTATTTTTTTCATTAGGGTTTGCTTTGAGAGACGAATTTACCGCCTGATAGTTATTGTTTCAATTATATTCTAAAAAGGGAAATCAACGCAATGTAATTTTTTCATTGCTAGTTGCTCGAATAATTACTTCAATTGCTTACCAAACTTAGAGGATTATACCAGGGTTTAAAATACCTACTTATGGGTATTTTTAGCCAGTGTATTTGTATGTGGCTAAATCGACGACATCATACCTTTTTGCCAATAAAAAAACCCTGTCTCGTTTTTATACAAGACAGGGTTTTTATTAACCGGATACTATTGTTGTTACTCTATCCCAATCACTTTCCCTGTCACCACATTCTTACCTATCTGCACCCGATAAAAAACAGTTCCCTGCGTTATACCGGTAAAAGGAATAAGATTGTTTTCACTCATTTGTACCTCAACAGTTTTCATGGCTATTTTCTGACCGCTGACAGTAAACAATTCAATCTTCGCTATACCATCTTCTGGTGATGCAACTTTGATAGTAAATGCTCCCTTGTGCGGATTAGGATATACCATGGCATTCATTTTAATCACTTCCACTTTCTTTGTTGGCTGCTGCTCGTTACCATTCATGTTTCTTGCTGTGAAAACAAAAGGAGCAACCATCAGGTTGTAACAGGTGTAAGACAAGCCACCCGTAATGCTGATATAGTAAGTAGTGTTACCGGCCAACGTATACTCTTTTGTGGTGGCGGTACTGCTTACTGGCACAAGTGCAGGAGTGTTTGATCCGGCTGCATACATATTGAAGACAAAACTTGCTGATGGATGTGTGAAGGTTAATATATAATTACCTGCACTGGCAGTAGTAAATTTAAACCAGTCTGCTACATCGGCTGCTAATGCAATGCGGGCATTTATAGTGGTACTAACACTGATAACCTTAGATAGGTTCTTAGTATTATTACCTTCATACTCATCACCGCCATTATCGGTTATGATTACCGACTTGCTGAGAGTACAGCCATTGGCATCTTTTACCCAGACAGTGTATGAACTGCCATATAATCCAGTAAAAGAGCCTGAAGTCTGGTAATTTATTCCATCAATACTATACTGGTAAGGAGAAGTTCCGCCCGTACCATTTCCTGTTATTGTTCCAAGACTGTTACAACCAGTAGCATTGGTCTTGGTGGTTGTCAAACCTAAGTTAACAGCAGGCTGTGTTACCACGATGAGTTTTGATAACACACAACCATTGTCTGTGTCCGTAACATTAATAGTATAGTTGCCCGCTTTAAGACCACTAACATCTTCTGTTGTTGCTGTAAATCCGGTTGGGCCAGTCCAGCTATAAGTAAATCCAAGCCCACTTCCACCAGCTACGGTTACATTGATGGAACCAGTAAATCCACCACGACAGGCCACGGGGGTAATTGTTTCGCTGATAACTACCTGTGGTCTTTGGTTCAGTATAACTGTAAGCGAAGCCGAACATCCTTTGGCATCTGTAACAGTTAACTGGTAGGTTCCTGCTAATAGATTATTAGGATCCTGTACGATTGAGGTAAATCCATTAGGACCCGTCCAGCTATATGTTTTAGTGCCACTGCCACCACTTGGTGTAACATAAATTCTACCATTGTTGACTCCATAACATGGAATACGCAAACTATCCTGTACTACATTCAGCACTGCGGGTTGAGTGATGGTGCGGGTAACGAAATCTGAGCAACCATTTGCATCCAGGGCTCCAACAATATAAACACCGGCAGGCAGGCCACTGAAAACATTGCCGGTTTGAAATATACTTCCATTAAGGTTATATGTATGCGGCGCTGTTCCTCCGGCACCAGTTACAGTAATTGTACCATCAGAACCACCATGACAACTTACATGAGTTAGTGTAGTTGTAGGATTAATCGGGTTTCCACCTGTGACAGTATATGATCCATTAACGGTACATCCATTTGCATCCGTGACTATGACTGTATATGTACCCGCAGGAACATTCATTATAGTGGATGTAGTAGCTCCATTACTCCACGCATAATTATAAGATTCCATACCACCTTCGGGAGTAGCTGTAACGCTGCCATTGCAGGATGCAGTAGTTCCTGTCATTGTTACAGTAAGTTCGGTAGGTTCTGTTACTTCATAAACTGCATCAATTGTACATCCGTTGGCATCTGTAATAGTTATCGAATAAATTCCTGCCGAGAGATCTGTAATGGCTTCAGTTGACTCACCATTATTCCACAGATATGTATAAGGCTCTGTACCACCTGTTATATTAACAGAAGCAGTGCCATTTGACCCGCCATAACAGAGTACTGAAGTTCCCGCTATTGACACATTTAATTGAGAAGGTTCTGCTACTAAATAAGATGCATTAGTAGTACATCCATTAGCATCA
>JANNXV010000066.1:0-2712 GCA_031409815.1 Bacteroidota bacterium | reverse complement strand
CGGTTGCTATGGCTGTAACTGTTGATACTGCCGGTTGCAGTTCATACTCCGCCTCGTTTATTAACCAAAGCACTTTTGCACATGGATACCATTGGTTGTTTGGAGATGGAGATACTTCATCAATTGCAAATCCAACTCATGTGTATCAAACCGCTGGTATATATAATCCGGTATTAATTGCAACTACTCAATATGGTTGTATGGATACATTTCAATTTTCACAAACAATAAATGTTAAACAAACTCCAACTGCAAGTTTTGCAACAAGTGATACGATAGGTTGCGAACCAGCTACAATATCTTTCACAAATGGATCTACGCAAACAATAAATCCAAATTTTGCATGGAATTTTGGTAATGCGCAAACAAGTACTTTGCAAAATGTAACTAATATATTTTCAACTGCGAATAGTTATTCGGTTTCTTTAATCACAACAAATAATAATGGTTGCAGAGACACAGCTACCCAACAAATTTTAATAAATCCATCTCCAATTGCAAGTGCAACAACAAATGATTGGGAAGGATGTCAAACTTATACCACTCAGTTTATTAATAACAGTACCGGTTACACTAACCAAACCTGGTTGTTTGGAAATGGAGATTTATCACCAGTTAACGCGCCATCTTATAATTATCTTTTGCCCGGTTCTTTTTATCCAAGTTTAATAGTAACCAATAATTTTGGTTGTGCTGACACATTTAATTTTGCGTCACCAATAATTGTTCACGCAACCCCGATTGCAAATTTTAATGTTAATGCTAGCACTTTATGTACTCCCGGTAACGTGATTATGGCAAACACTTCGTTTAATCTTGCTAATCCAAGTTACAACTGGAATTATGGTGACGGAACTTTTGCAACAATTCAAAACGGCCTAGTTACTTATTTGGATTCAGGAACTTTTAATGTTGTTTTGACCGTTACAAATACATTTGGTTGTTCAGATAGTATAAGTCAAACAATAACAGTTAATCATTCACCGGTAGCTGCTGCTTCTACAATGGACACAACAGGTTGCTCACCTTATTCAAGTCAGTTTTCTAATGCTACAACTTATGCTGATTCTTATCTATGGATGTTTGGTGATGGTGATACTTCAAGTGCATCTTCACCAATTCATACCTACCTCACCGGAGGTAATTATTATCCAATTTTAATTGCCTTTAACAGTTTTGGATGCTCAGATACATTTTATTTTTCGCAGCAAATCGTGGTAAATCAAACTCCTTCCGTTAGCTTTAATTCTAATGCAATAAATGGTTGTATCAATACTAGTTTTCAGTTTAATGATCAATCCACTTTTTTACAATCACCTGTGTTTAACTGGGACTTCACATTTACAAACTCCAGTTTACAAAATCCTTTAATTACCTATACTAATCCCGGATTCTATAATGTTGCACTTACAGTTACTAATTCAAATGGCTGCTCTTCAACATTGACAATGCCAACATATATCGAAATATTTGACACCATTCCGCCAAGTGCTGACCCCATTTTATCTGTAAGTGTTATTGACGATTCGAACCTTGAAGTTAAATGGTCGAACAGCTCGTTTAATGACTTAGGGCAATACGTGCTTTATCGTTTCAATACAATGACAAACGTTTACGATTTAATTTATACTGATAACAGTCCACAACATTCCTCAGTTGCTCCCACAAGCAGTTACATAGACAGCAATCTGAATACAAAAGATAGTACTTACACCTATATATTGCAAACGGTTGACCGATGCAATTTTAAACTTCCATTAAGTATTTTGATTCCTCATACTTCAATGAATGTTACAGCGTTGCAGGCAGGAGTTGATATCCAAGTAAATTGGACACCTTATTTAGGTGGAACTGTTTCGGGCTATACAATTTCACGAAAGGAAGTAGCTAATGGTTCATCAGTAATTGTAGCTACCATCAATTCATCTACACTGAATTATCTTGATACAGGTCTTACTTGTCCGTTCTTATATTCGTATCGAATTACAGCTAATGATATCAATGGCAATGCTTACTCATCACTCAGTGATACATCAAATGCTACGCCATTAAATATATTGGCCGGTCAACAAGTTGAGGTAGTGCGCTCAACCGTAATATTCAATAAATATGTTTTAACCGAATGGCTTCCACCAACCTTGTTGCCAAATAGGGTTGCATATTATGAAATACTTCGCTCCACTGATAGTTTAAATTATTCTTCGGTTGGAACTGCACCCGCATTAGCCACAAGTTATACTGACAATAATGTTAAAGTAAATGATCAAAACTATTATTATAAAGTTATTGTTGTGAATGATTGTTCATTGCAAGGTCCGCAGAGTGGAGAAGGCTCTTCTATTTTACTGAATGGTGAGTGGAGAAATTTTAAGACACATTTAAATTGGACTAAATATAAAGCATGGAATTTTGGAGTGGATAACTATACTATTGAAAAATTAAATGACTCAGGTATCTGGGAATTTGTAAAATCTGTTGATGGCAACACTACTAATTCAGAGATAGATGATTGATAAAATTGAATAATTAGCAAAAGGCGGAACTAAATTCCGCCTTTTTTATTCCGCGCATTCATAACTTTGTTCTGCAATTAAACTTATTCTTGATGAAGCGTCCCCTTGTTTTATTTTATACGTTAGTGTTTTATGTTTTACTCCAATTCAGTTGGTGGGCTTATCTACTGATATACTTCATCGTTTAAATCAATCAGTA
>JANNXV010000065.1:0-4956 GCA_031409815.1 Bacteroidota bacterium | reverse complement strand
CGAGAAATGGGTATAATGGTGGGTGCCATGAGTTATAAGGGTGACTTAAATCCGGTAATGTTTTCTAATAAATTTTTGCATCCTGCCATCGGCATAATATATAAGAGAAGCTACAATAACCATTGGTCTTTTAGGGCAGGGTTTAACTATGGTCGAATTTCAGCCAATGACTCTCAGGCGGCTGACTCTTTCAGCATAAACAGAAATCTTTCTTTCCGTTCAGATATTTTAGAGTTACAAGGAGGAGTTGAGTTTAATTTTTTTCCATACCAAACAGCTAATCCCGCTACTTTTTTTACTCCTTATTTATTTATTGGACTCAATGTATTCAGATTTAACCCCAAAGCAGAACTCAATGGACAATGGTATGCATTACAACCTTTAGGTACCGAAGGCCAGGGCACCGATCTTTATCCAAACCGAAATCCTTACGGTCGCGTTAGCGTTAACGTGCCCTTTGGTGGAGGCCTAAAATTCAAAATCTCAAAACGTTTTTGCACTGCTTTAGAAGTTGGAGTAAGAAAAACCTATACTGATTATATTGATGATGTAAGTAAAAACTATGCAGACCCAACAGCAATTCGTAAAGAATACGGAAAAGCTGCAGCACAATTATCCGATCGGTCACTCGAAAAAGGCAGCCCTCAAATTGATCGACAAAGAGGTGATGCTTCTAAAAAAGATTGGTATTGGTTTAGTGGAATTCAAATTACCTACACACTTTCGAAAAGATATATTGATAGCTGTCGGCCTTTTAGAATAAAGCTTTAATAGATTTTAAGTGATTTTAGATCCGCTTAAAAGTACTTTCTAATTTTTACTTTCTTAAACTTTAATAAATATTGGAATTGATACTTCTAAAAAAAAATAGATTCTAGGCTATGAAAAATGATAATTCTATGTCATCGAAAATAAAATCACACTGCGTTTATTGAATAGAAAAGGCCTAATTCATGAATGATGCAATGAGTCTTAAAATTTGTAATCACTAAATATTTTAATCGACTTTAAAAATGTTAAGCGTGTCAAAGAAAAATAAAATCAGTTGGAGTTCAACAAAATTCATCCTGATGGTAACTTTAATATTTAGCTTCTGTTTGCAAAGTTCACTTTCTAAAGCACAATGCTGTAATTATACTTTATCCATGCACGACAGTTATGGTGATGGTTGGAATGGCGCTACTCTGCAGGTTTTAATAAATAATATTTTAGTGGGAACATATAGCGCAAGCAATTTTGGAAACACAGTTAGTTTATCGGTTTGCAATGGCGATAGTTTAGCTTTAAATTATTCCGCAGGGAGTTATGAAAACGAAAATTCTTATGAATTACTCGATTCATCTTGGAACCTTGTTTTTCAGGATGGGCCAACTCCTGCTACCGGTAATGTATTTGCATCAATTGGCGACTGTAATACAGTACTTGTTCAAGGTAGTTATCCTTGTACTGCAATTCCTATTGATACAGGTCAATGTATTTTTTCAAATAACATAGGTTTTCCAGGATCCGGACTCACACCAAATTGCGCTAACTATCAAGGTGGCGATATATGGTTTACTATGCAAGTTCCTTTATCAGGCAACTTAAGTTTTGAGACCGACAGCGGTAACATAAACGATACTGGCATAGCAGTATGGACTGACAGCACCTGCAACAATCTGCAACTTTTAGGGTGTGATGATGATGCAGGTAACGGCTATTATTCCTTATTACTTTTATATGATCTAACTCCAGGCCAAACCCTTTTTGTTCAAGTGTGGAAGTGGGCAGGAGGTTCAGGCTCATTTCAATTATGTGTAAAAGATTTAGGTACTGTTGTACTTGACAGTTCAGAACTTCCAATGGTAATGATTAATACACTCGGTCAAACAATTGTGCAGGACACAAAAGTGAATTGCCTGATGGATATAAAATACAACGGACCTAACTCTATTACTTATACTACAGATAGTGCAAATGTATATAGTGGAAATATTGGAATCGAAATAAGGGGAGCAACATCAGCCGGCTATCCTCAATCTCCATACAATTTTGAAACACGCGATTCAAGCGGAGCAAATAACGATGTGCCGTTATTAGGAATGCCCGCTGAAAATGATTGGGTGTTACTTTCCAATTATAACGACCGTTCGTTAATGAGGAATTTAATTTCTTTTAAACTTTTTGGAGAGATGGGCAATTATAGCGTGAGGGCGCAACTTTGTGAATTACTAATTGATAGTTCTTATAAAGGAATTTATGTGTTAGGAGAAAAAATAAAACGCGATGCCAACAGAGTTAATATTGCAAAACTAACTGCTGTTGATACCATTGGAGATGAGTTGACCGGTGGATATATTCTGCAGCAAAACTACTGGGATGCAAACACAAGTTTTCAATCCAATTATTCACCAATCGATCACCCTGGCTTTGATGTACATTTTGTGTATGAATACCCTGACCCAAACACCATTCTTCCTGCACAGAAATCCTATATTGCTTCCTATATCGACAGCCTTGAGACGGCATTATACAGTGCTAATTTTACTAACCCAAATATTGGCTATAGAAAATACATGGATGTAGCGTCCTTTATAGATTATTTTTTGGTAAACGAATTATCGAGAAATCCTGATGGATTTAAAAAGAGCGTATTTTTCCATAAAGACAAATACTCGAATGGGGGCAAATTAAAAGCCGGACCTGTGTGGGATTTTGATTGGAGTTTTAAAAACCAGGATTACTGCATATTTAACAGTTTTCAAGGAGAAGGTTGGGCACACCATATCAATGATTGTTTTACAGATAACTATTCGACCGGTTGGTATATACGGCTTTTGCAGGATAGTACTTTCCAAAATGAACTTAGGTGTACTTACGAAAACTATCGGCAAAGTATTTTTGACACAACTGCTATTTTCAATTACATAGATAGTATGGGTACCATCGTTCAAAATGCGCAGGCAAGGCATTTTAAAAAATGGCCATTGCTTGGCCATAGTGGACCCGATTATGAAATTGGGCCGTTTGCCACAACCTATTATGCCGAACTTGACACACTCAAGAGTTGGATAAATAAACGATTGCTATGGCTTGATGCAAATATCCCGGGACTTTGTGTTCAAACTGGAGTAGCCGAAACAAGTTTATCCACTAGCTGGAGTTGCTATCCCAACCCGGCAAAAGACTATTTTATTATTGATTATTCCTTAACCACTGCTTCAACAGTGTCAGTGCGCTTATTTAATTATTTAGGTGCCGAAGTTTTAGCAACAACTAGTGCAAGTCAGAACACAGGACAGCATACTATTCGGTTGGAAACTAAAAACCTTTCACCTGGGATGTACATTTTACAATTTAAAACCGGTACGAGTATTTCGACTAGGAAAATAGTTGTTGCCGAAAAATAATTATTGCGATAATTTGGTTAAAGAAATTAACTTCACTTTTTTTAATTCATAAATGAGAATCAATCATCCCTACTGTTGGTGTCCTCTTCAAACTACGAACAGTTATTAGGAAATTAACAATTTTCAATTCAGCTAATTATATTGCTAAGCGGTAAACTTTACTAAAATAAACCACGAAATTTTTAAATCTATTATCAAGTTGCATTTAACTAATGATTAAGAGCTTCCCCTTCAAACATCAGAATACCAATAACGTCAGCATACAATGCTATTAATGAATGATAAACCAAATTTGATGTTTCCTTTTATTTAAAGTTGGTCTTCGAACGAATCACTCATTGTTTAAATAAACTTTTCTGGTAATGGTTTTGCTTTGCTTAACAAGTTGAACCAAATAATAGCCACCGGTTATGCCAAAAGCATTAATAGAAAATAGATTAGTTCCCTTCGTTAGACTACCTGAAAAAATTTCAGCTACCTTTTTACCCGAAATATCAATAAGGTTGATAGTAACGTTTTCAGTAGTAGAGTTTTCAATTTTAATTTGAGTTGGATTTGCGTTTATCACAAACATATCATCCATTTCATACTGAATCTCACCAACACTAGTAGGAAGTATTGTTACCGTATCTGTTTTAGATGATAAAGATGCTATACAATTGTTAGGACCACCAGTAACAGTTAATGCACAAATAAAAGTTCCGGCCGAAGAATAATTAACAATAGGATTTTGAATACTCGATGTGATAGGAGAACCTCCATTAAAAAACCACGACCATGTAGCCGGATTATCTGGACTTGAGCCATAATATTGCACTTGATTTCCACTAATCATATGTGAAATAATTACTGTACAAACCTGTGCCTTTACAATAGTTATCAATGAAATAAATACGTAGGTAAAAAATAATTTTTTCATATTTTATAATTTTAGTTTAAATTTTATCAAAGCTAAAAATAACTAATTAACAATTTATCTGCAGGGATATTACTGCAAACTGATTATTAATTTACTAATGATTATTAATTGTTTTCAAAAATCAACCCCGCGCATCCAACTTCTCAAACTCTGAGTTGTTGCTAATAAATTCTGGAACCATCTCTTTCATTTTGCGCACAATGCTCATATTGTTTTGCGTGCTAAAAAGCCCTATTAACTCTTTTACATCCTCGCCTACTTGTGCAAAATCGTTTTCCTTTACACGGGCAATCATTATTTTAGGATGATGAGTAGGTAGTGTATTTTCTTCGTTGGCCAGAAGTTCTTCGTACAGTTTTTCTCCAGGACGCAATCCGGTGTAAACAATCTGTATATCCTTACCCAACTCCAATCCGCTAAGCTGTATCATTTGTTTGGCTATGTCAGCTATACGCACACTTTTACCCATATCAAAAATAAATAGCTCCCCTCCTTTTCCCATGGCTCCGGCTTCCAACACCAGTTGGCAGGCTTCGCTGATAGTCATAAAATATCGGGTCACATCGGGATGCGTAACGGTGAGTGGCAAGCCCAATTCAATTTGCTTTTTAAATCGTGGCAACACACTACCATTGCTACCCATTACAT
>JANNXV010000064.1:0-4371 GCA_031409815.1 Bacteroidota bacterium | reverse complement strand
AGCTGATTAACGGTTTTGTAAACATTAGAAAATATATCGAGCTGTTTGCTGATTTCAAAGTAATCATCAACAAAGCCAACACTGAGTATAAATACAATGCATGCGGAGAGTATGAGTAATGGTTTGCGTATTCGATTCATTGGGTAATTGAGGTAATTTAGGTGAATGGGGTAATTGAGTGAATGAAGTGATTTGAATGCGAAAGTATTTTGCGTGCCAAAGATAAAAACTTAAATGCGGATGGAATATTGTATTTAATAGAATACGGATGACACGGATTTGATGGTTAAAAACTGATTTTTAAATTATCCTTTGGAAATCAGTTGAACCCGCGCCATCTGTGTGCTATTTACCTGAATGCAATTTGCGCATTACTACTTTAAGCAATTCTCGCTCGAGTACGAGTTGTGCTATGTGTTCTTCGAATGGAACGGATGGAGGGACTTGTTTTAGTTTGCTTTCGGGTACATCTATACGATAGAGCAGGGCAAAAATCTTTTCGGAATGGTTGCGAAGCAAATCTTTGAAGATTGCAATGAGTTGTGTTTTGAGCTCGGGGTAGGCAGTGGCTGTGTTGCCACTAAATGTTATTTCAAAATTGAATATGCTGAAGTCTTTTTTTATCTGTAATACGGTGTTGCGGATTACTTCGAGATCGTGGCGGTAGGGTTCGATGGAGATATTGTTTGGCATGAATTAATTAAATTTTGATGGTGTGCTTACAATGGCTAATGAGTTGTTGAGCAGCAGCCCAAAATTAAGACAAAGGACCGGTGAGATGGTTTGCAATGTAAGGAAGAAAAGCTACCGCATGAGCAGGATAAGTTACTTGCTGATGAAGCGGAGCAACTTGATGATGAGGTGAAGTGACTTTGGAACGGAGTTGAGCTACTTTATAACGGAGATGTGTTACTTTCTAATGAAGCAGGGCAACTTTACGATGAGAACGAACAACTTTGCGATGAAGAGGACTGACTTTTTAATAAAGTTGTGCGACTTTATGCCAAGGAATGTTAACTTACTGCCACAACATTTGAATTTGCAACCGGAGTTTGTTTACTTGCTGACTGGTGATTTTGACTTGCTGCCAGAGGTGAATGACTTTGCTTAGAGGTGTTTTAACTTGCTGAATGCGTTGGATTGATTAGTGAAGGATTGGGTTGACTTTATGGCAGAGTTGATGATTTTATAGGAGAATTTAACTTATTGCAAAATAATTTTTTTAGTAACCATTTCTCCGCTCTCATCTTTTAGCTGAACCAAATACATTCCTTTGTTGCAATGAGAAAGATCAATATTTAATCTTCTGCCTGAAAAAATGTTTGTATAAACATTTCTTCCCATTATGTCATAAAAAGAAACATTGATATTTTCGAGATTTTCATTGTCTTCTTCTTCACCAATGTTATTTCCACGCAACAATACAATATTGCCGGTGGTAGGATTAGGATACAATAAGATTTTTTCTATTGGGCTTATCTCCTTTATAGAAGTGATTTCTTGAAGTAATTCAGTGCTTGTTTGCCTGAAAGAATTTCCTTCATGATCGCAAGGATGGATAAATGCTTCAAATGTACTACCGACATCTGCAATGAAACCGGGATTCATTTCAACTGCATAACCTCCCCTGTATTTTACTTTTACGTTATTAGCTATGGAAGCTGTAGAGGAAATATTATGTTGTGCTTCGAAAAAATAAGAGTTATGTGAACCTGTAAGAGGTAGGTCATAATCATCGGGACAATATAAATTATTTTCCCATGCGCCCCTGCCCTCTAGGCCCACTCTAAGACGGTTTGCTTTATAATTTATAATTACTCCCTTTATTTTAGAATGAGGTAACCCACTCCCCAACAAAGTCCAGCCAATATTTGTGTTCGAATTATTCAATAGCTTATTGTTCGCATAGAAAACACCTAAATTCGTTGGAAGATAAATTCCACCGTCACTTGCTTCTTCCAATACAATTGCTCCATCCGCTGTTACATACGGTAAATTTTTTGTTAAATCATTAATAGCTGGTTGAGTATTGCTATTAGAATAATCAATTTTATAGATTACGCCTGATCCTATTGGAAAATTAACAGAACTTGATGACCAATTGATATAAATTATGTTAGGGTTTTCAAAATCCGTTTTTATATCTCCAATCCAACCATTTTGCGGAACATATAATTCTTCCCACGTGGGCTTGGGATTTGCTGCATTAACAAATTTTGTCCTGAAAACACGATGGTTATCAGGATTTGCATCAAAATCCACTATATGAGCATATAAATAGTTGGGGTTGGCAGGTGAAGTAAATACATCATATACTAAGTAAGAAGTGATGCCGAAATAAAGATTGAAGTCTGAAATAATTGTAAAAGTGTTACCACGATCTGCTGAACGAGCTACATCTGTCCTACCGCTTACCGTGTGGGATGAATATATAATGTTAGGATTGAATAGGTCTTCTTTAACAACAATACCCCAATCTTTCTGATTAATAGTAGGTTCAAAACTTGCATTAAATGAATATTCAATCCCAAAACTGCTCGAAAGCGCACTAGAATACTGCGAACTTGCCCACATATATTGTGGGTTGGTATAATCAATCTGACAAATTAAACCATCCCCACCATTCACGGTTCTCCATTGCGGAGTTGAATTTAAAATATATGGAGGATCAGTTCTAACGGTGCCATCGTGATACAGGCCCATTATATTATATTCCGGATTGGTTTTACTCCAAGCGAAACCAATAACCATTGCTACACCAAGTCCATCAGACATATTTGTCCATGTGACTCCTTTATCCGAAGATTTATTTACACCACCATGATTTGCCATCCAAAACACATTTGGATCAGATGGATCTGCCACAAAATCTTCTAAATCCACATGATAATTGCCACTACTGCCAGACCATTGCCCACTGATATATTTTTGATATGTTATATTATCGCTTACAAAAATATCATCAGAGATCATTTGCGAAACTCCGAAAGCGTGACCAGAACCATAAGGTGAATACAAACTGGTAGGACTTAAATTAGTCCATACTCCATTTACATAATTGTATCTATAGATTTGTGCAGAACTAGAAAGATTATTAATAAAAAAATAAAAATAGTCTGGGTTGGAAGCAGTCAGTTCAACAGTCGTGCTGACGGCAGCATAATAAGGGTCATTTGAAATTGGCATATTATCTAAAAGAGTTGGATATCCAGAAATCATGTTCCATGTAATACCACCATCAAGAGACTGAACTACATGCCAATGGCTAAGAATAAGATTGTCTCGTACGCAAGCGATTAGATGATTATGGTCATTTACTTTCATTTCTAAGTCAGCTACCACACCATTGACAAGTGGATCAGATAATTTTATAAAGGTCGGACTACTATTTGCAAGTGTTGTTGTTTTGTAAATACCATCGCTCGTAGCAACATACAAAATATCATCAGGGGAAGTATGATCTAATACAGTTTTAAGAATAATTTGCCAATACCCAAACCCGGTAACATGATAACCATATATTTTATTCCATGTTTGACCATGATCGAAAGTTCGGTAAATCCCACGAGTATCATTCAAAGGGATTTTTGAGTTTGATGCATACCAAATATCAGGATTTGTGGGATGAAATTCAGCCCAGCCACAGTCTGAATTATCCCACTGCAAATCTGAACCTGAATTAGCCCAACTTGCTCCTCCATTATCAGAGTAAAATAATCCCCCCGACTCAGAACCGCAAAGCATATAGTTAGAATTTAATTTATAGATATTAATAAATTCTATTGGTCCAATTCCCCTATCGCCTCCACCTATGACTCCCATTCCATTTTCTGGCTTTTTTACAGGTCCGATTTCAATCCACGGGGTTTGATTGTTAGAGGATGCCCCACCAACGCCCCTAAAATTGGAATATTGTAGTGAGGTTTGTTGAATTCCTTGATACTCTGCTTGGGAGAATAAATCAAAGCGACCATTTGGGAAAAGGCGAGGTTCCCATTCAGCTAACCATTGCATAAATTGATTAAATTCACTTCCTTCATGATAAAATGCAGAGTCTCCAATTGCAGTTTTTAAACTATCAAAATATAATTCTTTTTCACTCTTAATTTCATATAAGGTTTTATTTGATAAAGGAAAGAATTGAGAAAAACAAACGGAACAATTTATCAATAAACGTTTTGCAGCTACAAGAAGTTGGCGATTTCGGAGACGAAAACTGTCTGCCACCACTGAACTTGATACGAAGCACAAAGCTTAATTTAACCACTGAACCGGCAATTTCTTGTAGGTGCTGTTATGCGTTCGTGCTACTGTTCGTTCAAGGCACTACTGTTTGAAGTTCGTAAAAAGGTTGTTTGAAGTTTGTATCAT
>JANNXV010000063.1:0-18597 GCA_031409815.1 Bacteroidota bacterium | reverse complement strand
TGCTTTTGGCCCTCCATAAACGCCCATGTCATTTCGTAGCGAAACAACAGATGGAAACAATGCAAGTCCCGGATTTGCGGCATCCTCAAGATCATTATAAATTGTGGATGAATCACCGGCATCAACAGCTAAAGATACAGAAGGAGGCAAATAAAATGAAATGCTATCTGTAAAATAGGGATCAGTATTGATGTTTCCTGCACCAGGGAAAGTAACCTGCACATCATTATAAGAACCTTGCACAGTACCGCCATTGGCTAATTTGATTTGAGAAAACTGTGGCTGGGATGCGGTGTTGCCCCAAAGAATATTATTCTTCAACACAACATGAGTACCTGAAATATAAATACCCCCGCCCGAAGTGGTACTGTGATTGTTAGCGATTGTATTATTAATAATTTTCTTATTGTAACCAGCAAAATTATTGCTTGCCCAAATACCTGCTCCACCATAATCCTGTCCACCGGAATTATAACAAATTAGGTTGTTCTCAATTAAAACATTGGTGTAATTTAACACAATGCCTGCGCCATATCTGCCGGTATTAAAAGCAATCACATTATTTCGAATTACGGGATTTCCATCACCAATTCGTATACCTCCGCCACCTGCACTTTGCACTCCTGCTCCACTTGAAGTGGTATTATAAATAATCAAATTATTTTGTATGGTGGGTGATGAGAGTTCCGTTATTATTCCACCTCCTTCACGATAAGTGCCTGCCCCATGTATATCTAACCATTTGGTTCCAGTGCCTGCTGTTAAAGTAAAGCCTTGCAGAATTGCAGTTGAGTCTTCACCTGAATTAAAGATCACACAACTTGCGGTATCCGCATTTGTTGGCTGGCTACCGTTGATTATAGTTGTACTAATATAAGCTGTATCATTATTTACATAGTACCTGCTAGTGAGTACAATATTGTGTCCTCTAAAATTTAGGTTCTCAAAGTAAGTTCCAGGTTCTACCAGAACAGTATCGCCATTTACTGTTGAATTAATAGCCGCTTGAATGCTTAAAAAACTTGCAGGAACATTGATAATTGTTGATTGGCTGGTAAAAGAAAGTAACAGTGTCAAAATTAATAAGAGTAAGGTTTTTTTCATGATGGTTTTAGTTTTAAATTGAAGAAGCAAATTTGAAAACTAATTCGGTTAAAATTGCTAAGTGTAAATTAATATGACTCAATTATTACTTAGTAAAAAAGTATTTTACATTTCATTTACAAATGATGCATAAAACCAATACGATTATAACATTGTCAATAAGATATTTTTTAGGTTCTATGTTTGCTATCAACAACGTATTTACAATTTTCTCATCATTAAAAAATCGTCTGATACTACAGTTCCCATAATGAATTGATACATGCCAAACTGAACAAAACCAAATTGCTGATAAAGTCGCATGGCACCATTATTCTGATTCCAAACCCCTAACCAAATCGTTTTATAATTTTCGACTAATGATTTAGCAATGGCCTGCTTTAGCAGTGATGTTCCAATTTGTAATCCTTGATGTGACTTTCTAACATACACTCTTGAAATAGAAGCCGGTTTCTCCAATTGATAAGTATCTGGCTGCAAATTGAAATCAAGTTTTAGATATCCAACCGGATAGTTACCATCCAAAGCAAGTAGATAAGCAATTTGAAGGTTAGCTAATTCCTTTTCTACAATTTGATTGGTAAAATTTTCACTTATATAGTGATCCATATCCTCTTGGTTACCTTCTTCGGTCCACGATTCTCGAAAGGTTTCTTCAGTAATTTGCGCTACTAAATAAGTATCGGTACTTGTTGCTAAGCGATATTCAATAATCGGCTTTATTACTCCCATTTATGCAAATTTAATAATCCGATTGAAAAATAATAATGCTGAAAACTAATGCATTATGTACGTTATAACATTAGTTGTTGTAACAACTAATGTCATAACATTACATTTGCATAATCAAATTAAAAAACACTAAAAAAAATAAACATGAAAAAAACTATTGTATTATTAATGAGTTTAGTAAGTGCCGCTGGCCTTCAAGCTCAAACATGGAATGTAGATGCTACGCATACTAACATTGAATTTAGTGCTGACTATATGGTAGTGTCGGAACTAACCGGAACTTTTAAAATGTATGAAGGCAAAGCCATTTCAGTAAAACCGGATTTTACGGATGCTAAAATTAATTTTACAGTGGATGTAAATAGCATAAATACTGACAATGAAATGCGTGACAAACATTTGAAAGGTGATGATTTCTTTAATGCTGAAAAATATCCAAAGATGACTTTTACCAGTACATCGATGAAAAAAATAAATGGTAAAAAATATGAATTGACTGGTAACCTTACTATACGTGATGTTACCAAAGCTGTAAAATTTGATGTTACTTATGGTGGAACGGTAAATGATCCTTGGGGAAATACAAAAGCAGGTTTTAAAGCAGTTGGAAAAATTAACCGTTTCGATTATAATTTAAAATACAATGCTGCTACAGAAGCAGGTGGACTGGTTGCAAGTGAAATTGTGACCATGAACTTGAATATTGTGATGATTAAACAAAAATAAACCCGAAAGACACTATTCGAAAACTAAAAGGGTTTAGGTTTTGCCTAAACCCTTTTTTTAGTTTTAATTTGTAACAGAAAAATAATTATGACTAAAATATTAGAAGAAGAAATTCAATCCACAAAATTTCGCAACCTTCATCACAAGGCAGCACTCAATATAATTTTTACATCGAATTGGATTCAGTACCAGAATATGATTGTTTTTAAAAAGTACGATATAACGGGACATCAATATAATGTGCTGCGCATTTTGAGAGGGCAACATCCAACACCTAGCACCATTTTGAAAATCAAGGA
The DNA here is from genome assembly GCA_031409815.1 of Bacteroidota bacterium. Taxonomy (GTDB): domain Bacteria; phylum Bacteroidota; class Bacteroidia; order AKYH767-A; family OLB10; genus JANLUX01. The sequence continues at coordinate 15,736 of JANNXV010000063.1, read as the reverse complement.
GCGAATGCTTGATAAAGTGAGTGATACATCTCGCATTGTGGAAAGGCTAAAACAGGCAGGTTTTGTTGAGAGGGTTTTGTGTGAAGCCGACCGAAGAGCTGTAGATGTGCGGATAACAAAGAAAGGATTAGAGCTATTAAAGAAGATGGAAAAGGAAGAAGAATCGATGGATGGGATCATGAAAAACCTTACTAATGTGGAAGCTAATCAATTGAATCACTTGCTTGATAAATTGCGAGATTAAATTTTAACATTTGATCTTTTGCAATTAATTCTCCTGCATTTATATTTCATTATATACATTCAGTGGAAATATTGTGCTATATTGAAAGAACAACAACAATTTCTTTAAAAGAAATTTCTTTTTCTGACATCTCTTATATTGTATTCTGCAATAAATTATATTACAATTAAACTTTTTAAATGTGCCCCAATGTCAATTAGTTTTTAAAGCTTTTATAAGGGTTTTTAAACAAAACAAAAGTATTTAAATTGAATATCTTAACTATCTTTCGAAAGTTAAAAACAAACCCCAAAACACTGTTCAGCGCCAGAGTTAAAATGTAAATTATACTTGTAAGACTCCATTTTAACAATAACTAATGCCTAACAAGAAACATTATTAATCGTAAATCAGAAAACTAAACAGTACTAACAAAACGAAAAACAAAGTAAAATGGAAAAATTTGTAGGATTAGCTCAATTGATTATAGCAATATCTGTTGCTTATGTTTGGATTTTCAGATTTGATAATGTCGTTAAAGAATTCAAAAAATTCGGATTAAGTGACTTAACACGAAATTTTGTTGGAGCTTCAAAAATATCACTAGCCACTCTACTTTTAGCTGGTATCTGGTATCCTTCGTTGATTGTTATACCTTGTGTGCTTATGAGCTTATTTATGGTAGCGGCTCAATATTTTCATTTTAAATCAGGTAATCCCTTTAATAAACATTTACCATCCCTAATTCTTTTAATTCTATGTGCCTTTATATTGGCAGCATCAACTCAATAATACAGATATGGACATTATTACAATATGCATTCTAGGATCAAGTTTGTCATTTTTTGCTTACGTTATTTCTTATTTCATATCGCCACATATGAAAAATGAATTCAAACGGTTTGAATTAGAAAATCTAGGTCTTTTCATAATATTCTTGGAACTTTCCGCATCTGCAGGTCTAATAATAGGCCTAATATTTAAACCCATTTTATTAATATCATCCTTTGGTCTTGCCTTACTTATGTTGCTGGGCTTGGTAGTAAGAATAAAACTAAAAGATAACATTTGGATTTCTTTACCAGCTCTATTTTATATGCTTTTGAACACTTATATCTTTTTGGTATCAATAAAGTAATTTAAATTTACTAGCTGCTGTTAATTTTAGTAAGGAATTGTATTAAAACACCGATTTGGCTTAGTAATTCACTGTCGACTTGTGTTAGAAATATTGTTTCCCCAGATTATAAAATTTTATTGGGATACACAAATTCTAAATTCGACAAATTTTGTAAACTTAAAATAAGAACTATTTTTTCATTTTTTAAATTAGTTATGATTTGTAAACAAATCGAAGGATGATTTGTTTACAAAGAGTTAAACTCAATAAAATGGATTCGACTTATTTTACAAGCAATGATATAGTGCAAATGGAATCGCGCCAACGAGCGGCCTTTATGAACTCGCTAAGTGGTTTTAAAAGTGCGTCACTTATTGGTTCTATTGACAAGAATAGAAAGACCAACCTTGCAATTTTTAGTTCAGTAGTGCATTTGGGTTCAAACCCGGCATTAATTGGTTTTATAAACAGGCCTGACTCAACAAGCAGGCATACTTTGGAAAATATTTTGGAAACAAATTGCTTTACTATAAACCACATCAATGAAGCAATTTACAAACAAGCACATCAAACCTCGGCCCGGTACCCTAAAGATATTTCTGAGTTTGATGCTACCGGATTAACAGTGGAATTTGGTAAACTATTGCAATCACCTTATGTAAAAGAAAGCCATATAAAATATGGTTTAGAGTTTGTTGAAAAACACGAATTAAAAATAAACGGTACTATTTTAATTATTGGCAAAGTAATGGAAATATTCTTACCCGAAAACTGTTTGCTTCCTCATGGTGCTATTGATATTGAGAAGGCCAACACAATAGCTATATCAGGTTTAGATAGTTATCATACCACGCGTCAACTATCGCGATTAACTTATGCTAAAACGGATAAGATGCCGGAAGGCATACTTTAATCTAACAAATCAAAGAAGTTTATTGTGAATACTTTTTTAAGGGCTCAGTGGCAAAATTTAATAATGGCTAATTATGAAATTGACCCTGCCATTTTATTGCCCTATTTACCTAAAGGTGTTGAGCTAGATTACTACCATGGAAAAACGTATGTGAGTTTGGTTGGTTTTTTATTTAAAGATAGTTCCATTTTCAATATCCCAATTCCATCCATGGGAACTTTTGAAGAAGTGAATCTTCGTTTTTATGTAGTTAGAAAAGTGGGAAATGAATTAAGGCGTGGTGTGGTTTTTATAAATGAAACGGTGCCCAATAAAATAGTAGCTTGGGTGGCCAACAAACTTTACAAAGAACATTACATCGCCATACCTACTAAGCACAATTGGATTCTTTTAAATGATAAAAGGGAAATAGAATACAATTGGAAAGTTCAATCAAAATGGAATACTATTAAAGTAGTTGCATCAGTTAGTAAACAGAAAATGGAAGCAGGAAGTGTGGAGGAATTTATTTTTGAGCATTATTATGGTTACACAAAAGTGAATATTGAAAATAGTATTGAATACAAAATTAATCACCCAAGTTGGGAGATTAACTCAATTCACGATTACCAAATTGATTGTGATTTTGTGGCTTTCTATGGTAAAGATTTCGATGTGTTAAACAGCAGCAAGCCACATTCAATAATGCTGGCAGAAGGTTCGGATATTAGCGTGGATTGGAAACGAGTAAGTTTTTAAAAACGATAAAAATGAAAGGCGTTAAAAAAGAAAATCTCCCAACCAAAATTTGCATCACATGCAATAAACCTTTTACATGGAGAAAGAAGTGGGAGAAAAACTGGAACGATGTAAAGTATTGCAGCGATAGGTGTAGAAATAACAAATAGAAATGGCAAAAACAGATAAGACTTTACGATTACTATTGGGTGACCAACTCAACATAAACCATTCGTGGTACAAGACTGTTGATGCATCGGTAACCTATGTGCTAATGGAGATACGAAGCGAAACCGATTATGCGCAACATCACATTCAAAAAGTGATTGGTTTTTTTGCAGCAATGCAAAATTTTGCAAAAGCGTTGGAACAAAAAGGACATGAAGTAATTTACATTTATCTAAACGATGAAAGCAATTTGCAAAGCTTTGATAAAAATTGTGAAGCATTAATTGCTACAAATAACTTCATAAAATTTGAATATCAGTTGCCTGATGAATACCGATTAGATGAGCATTTAAAAAACTTCACGAGTAAATTAAAAATCACTTCCAACGTATGTGACACCGAACATTTTTACAGCACTAGAAATGAATTGAAAGATTTATTTGCAGGCAAAAAAATGTACCTGATGGAAACCTTTTATCGTTACATGCGAAAGAAACATCATGTGCTGCTTGAGGATGGTGACAAACCCTTAAATGGCAAATGGAACTTTGACGAAGACAACAGGCAAAAATTACCGAAAGCGCATAAGCCAACTACGCCTTTGTTATTTTTAAATGATGTTAGTGAAATTGAAAAAGAAATCAAAAAATCGGGTGCTAAAACAATTGGCACAGTTAACAGCAAAAATTTTGTTTGGCCAATCAGCAGAGCGCAGTCTTTGGAATTACTCGATTTTTTTGTAGAAAACTGTTTGCCTTTATTTGGAACTTTTCAGGATGCCATGGCTCCAAACGAATGGTCCATTTATCATTCGCGTTTATCCTTTTCAATGAACACCAAATTGCTTTCGCCAAAGGAAGTCGTTGATAAAGCAATAGAAGCATATTTTAAAAATCCGGGTCAAATTGAATACCATCAATTAGAAGGTTTTGTGCGTCAAATTATTGGGTGGCGAGAATACATGCGCGGTATTTATTGGATGAAAATGCCGGACTATGCAACGCTTAATTACTTTGAACATTCCGAAAAATTACCGCAATGGTTTTGGACAGGTAAAACAAAAATGAATTGCTTAAAAGATGCCATTCATCAATCGCTCGATTATGCTTATGCGCATCACATACAGCGATTAATGATTACAGGCAATTTTGCTTTGCTTGCCGGAGTGCATCCAGATGAAGTGGATGCCTGGTATTTGGGTATTTATATTGACGCAATTGAATGGGTTGAAATTACCAATACCCGGGGCATGAGCCAGTTTGCAGATGGTGGAATTGTGGGCACCAAACCGTATGTAAGTTCAGCAACGTACATCAATAAAATGAGTTCGTACTGCACAGGATGTTACTATGATAAAGCAAAAAAAACAGGAGAAAAAGCTTGTCCCTTCAATAGTTTGTATTGGAATTTTTATGATAAACACGAATCCAAGTTGGCGAAAAATCCGCGTATAGGAATGATGTACAATGTGTGGAAAAAAATGCAACCCGAAGCAAAAACAGAACTGCTGGAACAAGCAGAATATTACTTAAACCATATAAACGAATTGTAAACGATTACGATAAAAATCAAACCTGTAGAAACTTATGGCTGAACAAAATATAACCTGCGAATACAGCGGATTACGCTCTTTAGCAAGTCTTTTAGCAGAGCAAGAGAAGCAAGAGGCAATTAGGAAGCAAGCGGAAAAATTCAATTTTAGTGATGAAGACCGCGACCGGATAATTCAAATGGCATGGGAAGACCGTACACCATTTGAAGCCATGGAATTTCAGTTTGGTTTAAAAGAAAAGGAGATTATTGAATTTATGCGAAAAAATTCTCAGCCTTCCAGTTTTCGCATTTGGCGAAAAAGAATGAAATCGCGCAAAACTAAACATGCTGCCCTGCGCGATGAGGGAACCAATCGCTTTAAATGCAGCCGACAAAGAAGCACCGGAAACAAAATTTCAAAGCGTTGACACCTTTTATAGAAAATTTTAATCGGCTGTGTCATTAATTTATAAAGAAGATAGGTTTCCTATTATAATTTGGCAAGCAATCAATTTGGTTTTAATTTCTTGGCCGGGATGGAAATCTTTTAATGATAATTTGTTTCGGATGTTAACAAAATGACTGGTTCTTTGTTAAACACTATATATACACTCAACATTTAAATGTTATGATATAGTTTATGGCAAATTATTTAATCATTGGCGCTTCTTCAGGTATAGGAAAAAAGCTAGCCGAAAAGTTATCCGAATCAGGTCATCAGGTATTTGGAACTTATTTTAAGAATCAAATAAAATCCGATAACAAACTAGTTGAGTTTTTTCCTTTAAATGTATTAGATGAAACTATTTCACTTGATTTTTTACCTGAAACATTAGCCGGTGTGGTCTATTGTCCAGGTAGCATTAACCTTCGACCTTTTGAAAGAATTAAACCCATTGATTTTACAAACGATTATAGCTTGCAAGTAGTTGGTGCCATAAAAACAATACAAGCAACAGCATCAAGGTTGAAAATGAGCGAAAACGCATCCATTATTTTATTCTCAACGATTGCTGTTCAAATGGGTTTACCTTTTCACTCGCAAGTTTCTGCATCAAAAGGTGCCATTGAAGGTTTAACAAAAGCATTGGCTGCCGAGTATGCACCAAAAATCAGAGTGAACTGCATTGCACCCTCACTTACTGATTCACCTTTAGCAGCTTCCTTATTAAATAGTGATCAGAAAAGGGAAGTAAACGCACTGCGCCACCCATTAAAAAGAATTGGTACCACTGATGATATTGCAAACATGGCTGAATTTTTACTTTCGCCAAAAGCAAGCTGGATAACGGGACAAATTATGCATGTGGATGGTGGAATTTCAACTTTAAAAATATAAACAATGAAAGTCATTTTAATATTCGTTATCGGTATTATTGTATTATTCGTTTTGTTTCAATCATTTATTATTATGCCAACAAATAAAACCGAGCAACAAAAATATTCGATTGTTAAAGAGTTCAAAGATTTTGAAATCAGGTTTTATCCTTCAGCTACCATAGCTACTATCAATTCAAATGCTAAAACATACAAAGAACTTTCAGGCCCCGGATTCAGAAAACTTGCAGGCTATATTTTTGGTGGCAATGAGACAAAAGAAAGTATTGCAATGACTGCACCTGTTCAAATGGATATTAACGATACCGTTTCAACAATGAGCTTTGTAATGCCTTCTGAATATACAATGGATGAGTTGCCAAAACCAAACGATCCCAATGTGACCATCAAAACCACCAAAGATGAATATGTTGCAGTAATAGAATTTGGAGGATATGCTTCTGATGAGGATATGAAATTATATTCGGAGAAACTTCAAAGTCTGCTCAAAGAAAATGGCATCGCCTCTTATGGCAATTATAGATTTTTTGGTTACAACCCTCCATACCAAATTATTGACCGTAGAAATGAAATAGTTATTGCTGTTGAATGGAAAAAGCAATAGTCAAGTAAATAAGTGTCTGACTTATTTTGTTAAGCACACAAGTATTGTATTCAAAATTTTGAAAGTGCTGATTGCTTGAATTAGATTGATTGAAGGATTAGAATGAATTTATCAATGGTTGCTGTTTTATAACCTAATTGAAAACATATTTTGAAAAATGTATACGCTAAATAAATTCTTTCCTAAAGTAAATGACAGCTTTTGTATAGGTCTGTTATTTTATCTGACTCTTTTTACATCTTGCTCAACTTTTAGTCAAAAAAACAATATGAACGAAATCAAAATTGGTAGCAGCCTGCCAAGATTTAAATTACTTGATCAAAACGGAAATCTATTTGATATAGACTCTGTTATCGGTAAAAAAAATCTTGTTATTTATTTTTATCCTAAAGATGATAGTCCGGGATGCACAGCACAGGCTTGTTCTTTTCGTGATCAGTTTGAAGTTTTTAGTGAAGCCGATGCGTTAATCATCGGTATCAGTGGTCAGTCAGTTGAAAGCCATAAAAAATTTGCTGAAAAATACAGACTCAGTTTTACATTGCTTAGCGATGAAGGAAATAAAATAAGGAATCAATTTGGTGTACCCACAAACATGATGGGATTGATACCAGGTCGCGTAACGTATATTGCAGATAAAGCAGGGAAAGTTATCTATATCTTCAACTCGCAAACAAAAACAACAGCGCATGTTGATGAAGCGATAAGAGTATTGAAAGATTTAAAATAAATAATTATGGCATTTTATCAATTAATTAAAACACAAAAACTTCCAGTCACTATCAGTGAAGTTTGGAATTTCATTTCTTCGCCTGAAAACTTAAAAGAAATTACACCTGAACACATGGGCTTTGTGGTTACCAGTAATACCGGTAAAGAAAAAATGTATCCGGGTATGATAATTACTTATAAGGTTAGTCCCTTGCTTGGGATAAAGCTCAATTGGATGACGGAAATTACGCAGGTTAAAGACCATGAATATTTTGTTGATGAGCAAAGAATTGGACCCTACTCCATGTGGCATCATCAGCATAAAATTGAGCCTATTGAAGGCGGAGTTCTTATGACAGATATTGTTACATATCAGCCTCCGATGGGCATATTAGGTGCAATTGCAAATTCGTTATTAATAAAAAAACAACTTCAGGAAATATTTGAATTCAGAACAATTGCTTTAGAAATGAGATTTGGTAAATTTAAAGCATGAAAATTTTACTCACTGGTGTAACAGGATATATAGCGCAAAGGTTACTACCTGTTTTGTTGACTAATGGGCATGAAGTTATTTGTTGTGTAAGAGATAAAAACAGATTCAATAAAAAGAATTATTCATCGCAAAATCTAATCATAATCGAGGCTGATTTTTTAAAAAAAGAAAGTTTACAGCAAATTCCTGATGATATTGATGTTGCTTATTATCTGATTCATTCTATGTCAACACAAAGTGGTGACTTTGAAAATATGGAGGAGATATGTGCTACAAATTTCAAAAATAAGATTTCACAAACCAGCGCTAAACAGGTTATTTATTTAAGTGGAATTAGTAATGCTGACGAGTTATCAAAACATTTATCATCACGAAAAAATGTAGAAACTGTTTTAGCGGATTCCAGTTTTGCACTTACTACTTTAAAGGCAGGCATAATTGTGGGATCAGGCAGTGCATCCTTTGAAATTATTCGTGATTTAGTAGAGAAGTTGCCTTTTATGATAACTCCAAGATGGCTGAATACAAAATGCCAGCCAATAGCTATACGCAACGTAGTTGAATTTCTGAATGGTGTAATTGGTAAAACAGAAACCTACAATAAAAGTTACGATATAGGTGGACCTGATATCTTAAGCTACAAAGAAATGCTTTTGCATTTTGCCAAAATACGAGGATTAAAAAGGCGTATCCTAATTGTACCGGTAATGACTCCAAGAATTTCTTCTTACTGGTTATATTTTGTTACAGCCACCACTTATGCATTAGCAAAAAATTTAGTTAATAGTATGAAAATTGAAGTGATATGCAAGCCCAATAATTTAACAAGCCTGCTTAATATCAACTTGATTGATTATGATACATCCATAAAACTAGCCTTTGATAAAATTGAGCAGAATCAGGTGCTCTCCAGTTGGAAAGATGCACAAACAAGTGAGTTGTTCAGCCACGGTTTTACAAAATTTATTGAAGTGCCAATTAATGGATGTTTTAAAGATGTACGAACTATTAAGGTTAATAATGAGCAAGCTTCAATAAATAAAATTTGGGCCATAGGTGGAAAAACAGGTTGGTATTATGGAACCTGGCTTTGGGAAATCAGAGGTTTTTTAGATCAGCTTGCAGGTGGTGTTGGTATGAGAAGAGGACGAAAAAGTGACACCGAAATAGCGCCCGGTGATGCACTTGATTTTTGGCGTGTGCTTTTGGTAGATAAAAACGAAAAAAGATTACTCTTGTTTGCTGAAATGAAATTGCCCGGTGAGGCATGGTTAGAATTTAAAATTGACGAGCACCAGATGCTTACCCAAACCGCCACCTTCAGACCACTTGGTGTATTAGGCAGATTGTATTGGTATGCCGTATTGCCTTTTCATGGTTTTATATTTAAGGGTATGATCAATAAGATAGCTTTTACTAATTAATTGGATTAAAACTTACTTTGGATAAACAATGAATAAATATGTAAAGCTTTTAGCTTGTATTCTACTAACACTATCTGTTGGTGCCGTTTCAGGAATTGCAACAGCCTCTGGCATCAATAATTGGTTTGCTGAACTTAACAAACCAATTTTTAATCCACCCGGCTACTTATTTGGTCCTGTGTGGACATTGCTTTATTTACTAATGGGAATTTCTTTGTTTCTAATACTACAATCACCGCAAAATACTTTAAAACAAAAAGCAATTAAAATATTTATAGTTCAGCTTTCACTAAATTTCTTGTGGAGTTTTCTGTTCTTTAAATTTCAACTTATAGGATGGGCATTTTTTGAAATATTACTTATAGGACTTAGTATACTTTTTATGATTTCTACTTTTAATAAGATTAACAAAACTGCTGCCCGTTTGCAAATCCCCTATTTACTATGGGTAAGTTTTGCAAGTGTTTTGAATGGAGCAATATGGTGGCTTAATTGAAATAGTATAATTATTCCTGAAAGTTTATAATTTGCAAATAGGAAACGGTAAGATTAAAATCGATACTAAGCATTTACTCTTGAACTTGAAGGCCGATATGCAGTTTTATTTTTCAACCAAGTAAAAATAGTTGACCAATCCGATTGCACTTCAAATAAGCACCTAAAAACTATTAAGCTTGTTTCATGTTCAAAAAGTCGATAATTATTTTTTGAAAACAAAACAAATGGCAATCCCAAAATGTTAATCTAATTGGTACATTTCTTCAATTGATCTGAAATTTATTTATTGGAATTTCTAAAATATTATTAAACTAAATTCTTCAAAAATGCTAAAAAACTTCAAAAAATCGGAATTATTAATTCTGTCTCTTTCACTTTTTTTAATATTCGTTTCAGAATATTACTATACAGTGGTAGGCGATCATGACAGAGCTATTTTTATTGGACTATGGCCACCAACTATGCTAATTCTTTTGATCTATATTAATTCTAAAAAAAGATAAGGAAATGGAAAATTTAGACTTTATTATTTATACCATTGTTGTTTCAATTGCATTTATTTCTTTCGGAATTGCTACCTTTAAAGAATTAGCTGAAGCAGCTAAAAAAGATGTAAAACGTTAACCTAAACAAATTTTCGTCTTAATTGTTGTAGATACTTCTTTACACTAAATTCCTTACTGTGCATATAAAAGCTACATAAGGATTAATTTATCCCACTTGAAACTATAGACTGAAGCATTTTTTAAAATACCTTTATTCCACTTCGGCTGACGTTTCATAAAGAACTTTGCAATTGTGCCTTAATGATTAGTGCATATAGTATGGTCGTTTTAATTATTTCACATCTGGTTTGTGTTCCTTTAACAAACCACTAGCAATTAAAACAATAAATGGGTGGTCGGTAGAAATCATACCGACCACACGTGAAATTTGCTTTACTTTGTTTTTTAATTATTTAGCAAATACTTTTTACAAGCAACCATTTAACAAAAGCCCTCATTCAAAATGAAAAACAAACTATTCATTATGCGTTCAATTGCATTTTGGTTAACCGCCATTTGCCTGTTTCCATCTGTTTCAACTGCACAAAAAATTGCATGCGGAGGTCAACACTCACTTTACCTATGCATTGATAGCACCATGAATGCCTGGGGGTGGAATTCGTTGGGTCAGCTTGGCAATGTATTGGGCAATAGTAATGTGCCTGTTGCAGTAGATTCAATAAGTCATGCTAAAGCTATTAGTGCAGGAGTTGATCACTCCATGGCGCTAAAGGACGACAGCACCGTGTGGGCTTGGGGATATAATACAAATGGTGAACTGGGTAATGGAACTACTGTGACGAGTAGCAGCCCTACTCAGGTTATTGGCCTTACCGATGTTACAGCCATTAGTTCGATGAACCATACACTTGCACTAAAGAGCGACAGCACTATACGTACTTGGGGTAATAATGGTTTTGGACAGTTGGGAGATGGAACCACCGTGGGTTACAGCGCTGTTCCGGTGCAAGTGAGTGGGCTTACAAGCGTTACCAAAATTGCTTGTGGATATTACCATTCGTTGGCTATTAAGAGCGATAGCACTGTTTGGGCATGGGGATACGGGCTTGCTAATGGTAGTTCCATGGCAAGCAATGTACCAATTCCAGTTGCAGGACTCACTGGCATGGTTGGCATTGCAGGTGGTAATACATTTTCGCTTGCGATAAAGAGTGATAGTACTGTTTGGGCTTGGGGCGCAAATAACGAAGGTGAATTGGGTAATGGAACTACAACAAATAGTATTATTCCGGTACAAGTAAGTGGACTCAGCGGGGTTGTAGCAATTGTATGTGGCGTTTATCATAGCCTGGCAATTAGGAGTGATGGAACTGTTTGGAGCTGGGGATTTAATTTGTATGGTCAATTGGGAAATGGTTCTAATACCGATAGCCATGTTCCGGTTCAGGTTACAGGGCTTACAAATATTGTTGAAATTGCAGGAGGCTATGCGTATTCATATGCACTGAGAAATGATGGCACAGCATGGACTTGGGGTACTAACTCTTACGGGCAATTGGGTAATGGAACTAACTTGAGTACCAATGTACCTGTGCAAGTAACAGGATTGTGCGCTATTACCAGTTCAGTAAACGAATTATGGAATCAATCAAGACTTTCTGTTTTTCCAAATCCTTTTCAAAATGAATTTGTGCTTAACGGAACAAAAGAAAATGGATTGGTAATTATTTTCGATGTTGCTGGACATGTAGTTATGCAACAAACAACAACTGATGTAAAAACAATGATTAACACCGAAATGCTTGCTAGCGGATTTTATTTTGTCAACTATTCAGATGGAACTAAAACCGAAAATATAAAGATTGTGAAACTTTAATTAAAGATTAACATTACTAACAAAGAAAATTACTTTTATTAATTATTAATTTTTCCACCATTGATTAGTGTAATTTATTTTAAACTTTTTTATCCCAACTTCAATAGCCGTTTGTGCAAATCGTTTGCTTAATCGATTGAACTAATTATAAAATGAGAGCAATTGTTTATCAAAAATATGGCCCACCGGAAGTAGCCAAATTGAAGGAGGTTCCTAAACCAATACCAAAGCACAACGAAGTATTGGTAAAGGTTTATGCAACTACCGTAAACCGAACTGATTCAGGTTTTAGAAGTGCTGAATACTTTGTGTCGCGGTTTTGGAGTGGTTTGTTAAAACCCAGGTTTCAAATTTTGGGATGCGAGTTTGCCGGTGTGGTTGAAACAATAGGCGACTGCGTAACTACTTTTAAGATTGGCGATAAAGTATTTGGGTATAACGACAAAACCTTTGGAGGCCATGCTGAGTTTTTAGCAATGCCTGAAACGGATGCTATTACCATTATGCCTGCAGACATTGGTTTTGATGAAGCAGCAGCATTAACAGAAGGATCGCATTATGCGCTAGTGGATATTAGAGCAGCTAAAGTAGAACGCGGACAAACTGTTTTAGTTTATGGTGCTACCGGTGCCATTGGATCGGCAGCTGTTCAATTATTAAAACACTTTGGTGCCAATGTAACAGCAGTTTGCAATACAAAAAATGTTTCGTTAGTAAAAGGACTTGGTGCTGATACGGTTGTTGATTATCAAACACAAGATTTCACAAAAACAGCAACTAAGTTTGATTTTATTTTTGATGCTGTTGGAAAAAGTTCATTTGGACAATGCAAGCCTTTGCTAACCAAAAAAGGTATTTACATTTCGACCGAGCTGGGTAAAAATGGCGAGAATCTGCTTTATGCACTTACTACTCCGATTTTTGGAGGTAAAAAACTATTGTTTCCCATTCCGGCAATTACTAAAGATGATGTGCTGTTTTTAAAAGAGCTTGTTGACAAAGGTGCATTTAAACCTGTGATTGACCGTAAATATATGCTTGATCAAATTGTTGAGGCATATAAGTATGTTGAATCGGGACAAAAAACAGGTAATGTGGTGATTAAGATTGTGAAGTAACTGCAATCTGCTTGCGGTTTTTCTATTTTTTTATTTAACTCCTATCTTTATCCAATGAAAAATTACTTTCAATTCATAGTATTTATACTCATCACACTATTTTTTTCTGACATAAAAGCATCAGGTGTAAGCGATACTTTACATGTTATTAAATACAGCATTTCAATCGATACTATTAATTACACTTCAAAAACTATACGTGCGCAAACAACAGTGCTAGTTGAGTCGAAACAAAATGGAATCACCACTGTTCCACTAAGTCTTTTGCAATTACAGGTGGATGCTGTTACCAGCGGAGGAAATAACTTAGTTTATACTTATAACGATACTACATTAAGAATTGCTTTGCCTATTGCATTAAATATTAATGATACTATTTCACTACACATTTCCTATCACGGCCAACCGAAACAAGATGCAAGCGGCTGGGGTGGTTTTTACTTTTTGTCGAATTATGCATTTAATATGGGCGTTGGTTTTGATAGCGATCCGCACAACCTTGGCAAAATATGGTTTCCGTGCATTGATGAATTTACCGATCATTCGCTTTACGATTTCTTTATCACTACTCCTATTACTTACCAGGCTTATTGCAATGGTGAACTGGCCGGCATAATAGCGAATTCGAATGGCACCATAACCTGGCACTGGCAATTGAATCAACCCATAGCTACCTATTTGGCAAGTATTGCTGTTGCACCGTTTTATTCATTGCAAAAAATCAGCAATGGAATTCCGATTCAATGGGCTTGCATGCCGGCCGATACAAGTAGTACCTTGCTTACTTTTCAACATCTCGACTCGGTATTGTCTAGTTATATTTCCGCTTATGGACCTTATCCATTTGATAAAGTGGGTTTTATTGAAGTACCATTTAACTCCGGTGCGATGGAACATGCCACCAGTATTCACATCGGCAAAGGTTTTATTAATGGCACACTGAATTATGAAACTTTATGGGCGCACGAGCTTTCGCATATGTGGTGGGGCGATAAAGTTACCTGCGAAACAGCAGGAGATATGTGGCTCAACGAAGGCTTCGCCAGCTTTAATGAAGCCTATATCACACAAAAATTATATGGCAGTATTGCTTATAAAAACTGGATACGCAGCAATCATCGCAATGTATTGCAAACCGCACATATTGATGATGGTGGATATCTCTCTTTTTTAAATGTGCCTTCAACTTACACGTATGGAACCACCGTTTATAAAAAAGGTGCTGATGTAATTCATACGTTAAAAAATTACATGGGCGACTCTTTATTTTTTGCAGGATGCAAATATTATCTCAACCAAAACGCTTATTCCCATGCCAACAGTTACCAGCTTCGTGATGATTTAACAACAGCTTCCGGCATCAATATGAATCGTTTTTTTGATGATTGGATTTTTACCCAAGGCTTTCCACATTTCTCGATCGATTCGGTTGTTTATGTACCGGGCGGATTAGATCATTATTGGATATACACCCGTCAGCGAACCAAAGGCAACAGCAATCATATTTATAAGATGCCTGTTGAAATTACTTTCTCTAATGGTGTGATGGATACTACTGTTAGTGTCGTGATTGATTCAGCTACTAATGTTTTTCAAATGCCATTGATAGGCGTATATGATTTTATTGCTATCGACAGAAACGAAAAAATAAGTGATGCCATCACAGATTATGAAAAATCAATATCCACCACCGGCACCCACTATTTTCCTGAAACAAATGCCACCATTAATGTATTGAATACTGGAGGCACAACCAGCATGGTTAGGATAGAACACAACTGGGTTCGTCCTGATAATTTCAAGCAACCGCATCCCGGCATCAAACTCAGCGATTATCATTACTGGAAAGTAGATGGTGTGTTTGCACCTAACTTTTTAAGTAAAGCAACATTTGATTTTAATGGAAGCAATACTTCGCAAGGTCATATCGACAATACTTTTATCACCAATGTAGAAGACAGCTTAATCATGTACTATCGTGCTACGGTTGCTGACGATTGGCAGCTGGTGAATGGATTTACCATTAATATTGGCGGCTCGCATATCGATAAAGTAGGAAACATTGTGATTGATACGCTAAAGAAAGGCGAATATACTTTTGGTATTTATGATTATTTCACAAGCGTTTCAGAAAGTTCTTCTGATGTAAATAAATATCTCACTGTATCTCCTAACCCATCCAGCGACACATTTAATATTTCCATGAATTTATTTGCTGCTAAAAAAGCCCGATTAAGAATTACGGATGCAAATGGGTATTTGGTTGAAGAAAAGAAATTAATTGGCGAACAATCACTTTATAAATGGAATGCACAATCACAAGAACCAGGATTTTATTTTGCAAGTTTGGTTTTGGATAACAAAGTGGTGCAAACTGTTAAATTGGTACATGTACTAGAATAATATCAGAAAATAAATAATGTCATGCTGAGGCACGAAGCATCTCTCCAAATGACGCTGAACAGTAGAGATGCTTCGTGCCTCAGCATGA
>JANNXV010000062.1:0-24376 GCA_031409815.1 Bacteroidota bacterium | reverse complement strand
GGAACGAAGCATCTCTATACACTCTGAATTGATTCTAATTTTCCTTTACCAATTTTCCTTTCACACTCTTTCCTTCTTTGTCTTTTATTTCCACCACATAAATACCTGTTTGCAATGCGCTCACATTAATTGTTGCCTGCTCATTAAAATTTTCATGTATCAAAACACGCCCTGCTATATCATAAATAAATAATTCGGAATTAAGAAAAGCAGGAGCAGTAATTGTGCAAGTTGTTGCAGCAGGGTTGGGATAAATAGCAACAGGATTTGCAAAAACATTTAAGTCATTAATTCCTGTTGGCGTTTGACTAATTTTAGCAACGTAAATATCATCAGCACTTGCTGTAGGAAATGATAGCGAAGAATTATCAAAATTCAAATCATTTGCAAAGCTTCCGGTAACATAAACGCTATTTTTATTTACTGCTATACCATGACCTTCCTGGCTATGTTGCCCTCCAGTTCCCTTTGCGGTTTTCACCCATTGAGAAGTTCCTGATGGATCGTACTTTGCAATAAAAATATCAAAGCTTCCAGGTACTGTTATTGATCCAAATGTTGCATTCCCACCATAATATCCGGTGATGTACATATTGTTATTTTCATCAATGGTCATGTTATTGAGAACATCAACATTCGTACTTCCTGCCCTTTCAGCCCAAAGGAAATTTCCGGCTGAATCGCATTTAGCCACAAAAAGTTCAACGCTGCCTGAGGTTATCAGGTGGATAGTGTCGAAATAAACGGAATTTAAAAAACTTCCAGCTACATAAATACTGTTGTCACTACCCACTCGCACAACTGTGTTGCCATCATCACCATTACCACCGGCCCTGGTTACCCATAAAGCATTTCCTGCTGAATCATACTTTGCAATAAACACATCCCAGGCTCCATAACTGGTTACAGAAATAGTATCGAAGCTACAGGTAGTTGAAAAGTGCCCTCCCATTATAACATCATTATTTTCAACAATACTTATTGAATAAGGAACATCGGTGCCACTGCCTCCTGCTCCCTTTGCCCAGATTACATTTCCATTGCTATCATATTTTACCAATGCAATATCATATCCGCCAGCTGAAACAACTGAAGCTGCATCAAAATAGGCAGTGTTTTGAAACGGGGTTATCATATAGCAATTGCCAGCAGCATCAAGCCTGATAGAAAAAGGTTCTTCATTACCTGTTCCACCACCACTTTTTGCCCACACTACATTTTGGTTACTATCAATCTTTGCAAGAAACATATCTTTCATTCCTGCACTTACCAAGGTGTAATTGCCAATGATTAAGGTATTTTCAAAAGCTCCGAGCAGGTAGCAATTGCCAAGATTATCGGGAATTATCTCATATCCGTAATCATTTCCACTGCCACCATATTTCAATGCCCATTGCACAATACCATTGCTATCTAATTTGGCAAAAAACATATCCCAGCCACTGGCGTATAATTGTGTAGTCCCAAACACAATGCTGTCGCCAAATGCACCGGATACATAGTTGTTTCCGTAGTTGTCTGCACTTATATTAAAACCGGCATCATATCCAGATGCACCGAATTGTTGTACCCATTCCCATGATTGAGAGGAGGCAGAAGTTGAGATCAGCACCGCAACTGTAAATAAACTAAGTAGTTGTTTTTTCATGTTGTAGGTTTTTAGTAATAGCAAATGTATGTTACCACTATTGAATCAACTCAGATAAAAATGTAAAATTATCAAAGGATTGTAAAAAACTATTGTGGCAGAACTTTCAAACGAGTGTCATTCAGGAGGAACCTTGTCATATAAAGTATAGAGCCTGATTGACCAAATGAGTAGTTTTAAGAGTCGAGTGCTTTAAAACTTTTATCCAGGCTTTAACAGGTATACAAACTTCCTGCAACTATATGACAAGGTTCCTCCTGAATGACAGAGCGTGTAACTCTTTCCCTACTTTTCCAACAACTTTCCTTTCCCCGCATCTACTTCACTCCAATTTGCAACATTCAATTGTATGGCAGCAACACCAGAAGTTGGCAAATCATCAATCACATATCCGCACAAAGAATTGGTTAAATCAGTAAAGCCCGGGTTGTGCCCAACCAACATTACGGAATGATACTGATCATCCAATTCATTTATCACATAAAGCAGTTTTCGCACGCTTGCTTCATATATCGAAGCATTGCTTTGAATTTTCTCCAAACGATAACCCAAATGCTTTGAAAAAATTAATGCAGTTGTAAAAGCTCGAGTCGCAGGGCTGCTTAAAATGAGTTCAGGTTTTTTGTATTTCCTTTTAAAAATAATAGCTTGCTCTTCTGCATCTTTATAACCGCGGGCTGATAGATGGCGTTCAATATCATTGGCAATGTATTCTTCGTGTCCTGATTTTGCATGACGCAATAAATAAATTGTTTTCATTACCATATGTATTAGATCCTTTATACTTTTTACATAAAATAATTTAATTACTAACTCTAAAGCCTTCGACTTCGCTCAGGCTGACCAATGTGAGACGGGTCGGTCTAAGCGAAGTCGAAGGCACATGAGAATTAATAGTACTCATTGAAAATATTTAAACCATTACTTATTTTATCTGCTTCAATAAAACCAAATAAGTAGGTAAGTGATCGCTGTAACCACCGATATATGTATTACCATCAAATGTTCGCTTTGGATAATCTTTGTATTGACCACTATGCTCCATCATAAAATCTTTTTTAAAGATTCTAGCTTCTTTAAAAAAGAAACCAATTTGTTTTTTAGAAAGAAAAGCCGAGGATATCATTATCTGATCAAATAGATTCCACGAGTCGCGATAAGCAAGAGTACCTATTCCGTTTTTATACATCACTGTCCATGGATTATACAATCCACCGGGCTTAACTTTTTCAGGGTCACCTACCGCTTGTAAAACTTTTACTACACTTGGACTCACCGGATCATCATTCAAATCACCCATTAAAACAATTTTAGCGTTCGGTTCCTTTTTAGTGATAGAATCAATTTTTGCTTTACAAACACCTGCTGCTATAGCACGATAAGGTGCACTTGCTTCCTCTCCACCTCTTCGTGATGGCCAATGATTAACAAATACATGCATGGGTTCACCGTCATACATACCATACACATATAATACATCACGCGTAAAATGTTTTTTTTCTCCATCGTCAGGTAAAGGGGTAAATAACGGTTCGCTTTTTATAACCTTAAAATATTTTGGATTATAAATTAGCCCCACATCTATGCCGCGCAAATCAGGTGAATCATAATGCACAATAGCATAGTTGCGCTTTTTAAACTCAGGTTGATGTATCAAATCTTGCAGCACTGATTCGTTTTCAATTTCTGAGCAACCAAACATGCTTAAACCGTCAGGCGACAGGTCGGTGCCTATTTGTGAAAGCACTTCTGTGAGTCGATGGACCTTATCCAGATAAACTGTAGGTGTATAATTTTTAACACCGTTTGGAGTAAACTCTTCATCCTGGACATCAGGCTGGTTTATGGTATCATAAAAATTTTCCAGGTTATAGAAACCGATACATGCAACCTTATATTCGGCCTTTTGTTGCGCAAATACATTACTTGAAAAAAGAAATAATGCTATGCAAAATCGAATGCGTTTGTTATTCATAAAATTTAATTGTGACAGCAAACCTACGAAAAAGCCAGAGTAGAGTAGAAAGTGCTATGAGATAAATAAACCAGAACGTTTTATAAAGTGAATATGAATTATTATGTTTGGTAAAATTATTACATGAAAAAATTACTCGTTGCTGCTTTGCTATTCTGCGGTTGTGCAGCCACAAGAGCGCAAACTTTTAGCGCCACAGGGGATACCATTCCTGATGATGGATCATATATTTATTTTGATTTGAATGTTAGTGGTTTATTGCCGTCAGTAATCGATACCACTTTTGGTTTAGAGGGTATTTGCCTGGATATTATACATACCTACGACTCGGATCTTGATATTTTTCTGATTGCACCTGACAGTACTGTGATAGAAATTTCAACTGGTAACGGAGGAGGCGGACACAATTATACGGGTACTTGTTTTACTGACACAGTAAGTAATTTGGTTTCATCCGGATCAGCACCATTTAGCGGAGTATATAAAGCTGATGGTTTATTAAGCGCAACCAATAATGGTCAAAATGGAAACGGAATTTGGCGATTATTAATACACGACACTTATCCATTTGCCGACTGGGGCATATTATTGAACTGGAGTTTAACATTTGGAAATCATCCATGCAAACCATTTTATTTCCCATCAAGCAATTTGCCTATAGTTGTTATCAACACACTAGGACAAACTATTATTGATGAGCCCAAAATTATTGCTCACATGGGCATCATTGATAACGGCCCCGGCATTAGAAATTTTATGACCGATACTTTCAATAATTTCAATGGCAATATAGGCATTGAGATTAGAGGTAGTAGTTCGCAGGGCTTTCCAAAAAAATCATTTGGCTTTGCAACACTTGATACTTTAGGTAATCAACTGGATACTGCAATTCTCAACATGCCTTCGGAACACGATTGGATTTTAAATGCTAATTACACCGACAAATCATTTATGCGAAATGTGCTTTGTTATCAAATGTCGTCATGGATGGGACATTATGGAGTAAGATATCGTTATTGCGAATTGGTAATTAATGGACAGTATCAAGGCATTTATATTTTATCTGAAAAAATAAAGCGCGACCAAAATAGGATTGATATTGCAAAACTAACACCATCAGATACTACCGGCAACAATCTAACTGGTGGTTATATTGTTAAAATTGACAAAACAACCGGCAATGGAAATGGTGGATGGACATCAAACTATTTAGCCAACAGCGGAGGCCCCAACCCTTACTATCAATTTGATTATCCCGGAGACAGTATACAACCTGTTCAACAAGATTACATTCATTCACTTATCGACAGTTTTGAAAATGTTATGTCATCAACCAATTTCGCAAATACAACAACAGGCTATCCTCATTTTATAGATGACAATTCCTTTATAGATTTTTTTCTTATAAATGAATTAGCAAAAAATGTGGATGGATATCGAATTAGCAGTTATTTATATAAAGACAAAAACAGCAACGATAGTAAATTGTATGCAGGGCCGATGTGGGATTTTGATATTGCCTGGGGCAATGCAGATTATTATGGAGGAAATGTTGCATCAGGTTGGCAATATACTTTTCCGTATGCGAGTGATCCTTCTCAAGTACCATTTTGGTGGAGCAAACTGTTGCAGGATCCTGTGTACAGCAGTAAGCTAAAATGCCGTTGGTATGCTTTACGTACGAGTATTCTTAACAACAATTATTTATTTAATTATATAGATTCAGTGGCTTTGCTGCTTAACGAGTCGCAGGTTCGAAATTTTACCATTTGGCCCATACTAGGTGTATATGTTTGGCCCAATCCCTCCCCTATACCAACAACATACGCAGGTTGTGTAGCACAATTAAAAACATGGCTCAGTAATCGAATCATTTGGCTTGACCAGCATTTACCGGGCGTTTGCAGCACGGTAGGAATTGCGGATAATGAATTTAATTCTATTGAAATTACAGTTTCACCAAATCCATTTTCATCTCAAGTACATTTTACATTAAAAGGTGCAATTGATGGAGAAGAAAAAGAATTGCAGATTAATGATTTGTATGGAAGAGTTATAAAACGAATAAAATTTTCGGGCAACGAAGTTTCATTTAAGCGTGAACAACTTGCATCAGGTGTTTATGTTTATAAAATATACAGCAATGGAAATATAGTTGCCAGTGGAAAATTGATTGGTAAGTAAAGTTAATTAATTGAAAATATATATCTAACTATTGCTTGGCATTTATATCACTACAATCATCTTTACAAAATAATTGGTGAAATGCAAATCTGCATATTGTTAAACGACTAATTTATGCTTTTGATACTTAACATATAGAAAAGGAAATAAAAAAAGATAGCGCACTTTTGAAAAATATATTACTTTAACTTTTTTATCAATGCATTACAAGCTTCATTAAGCAATTCAAACACCGCTTCAAAATCTTTTGATCCACCAAACCAAGGATCGGGAACTTCAGCATTTGATAACGGGCTTAGAATGTTCAACAATAACTCCACTTTTTGCTTTGCTTCATCAGAAGGTGCTTGGGCAATTACATCCTTCTTATTCTGCAGGTCCATTACGTAAATCCTATCAAAAGTCTCGAAGTCTAAAATCTCAAACTTTCGTGCTTTAAGCTTAGAAATGTCTACATTGTTTTTATCGGCAATAGCAATGGCTCGCTTATCAGGAGCTTCACCACTGTGCCAGCCTCCGGTTCCGGCTGAATCAACTTCAATATTTATTTTATGTTGCTTAAGTTTATGACGCATGATCCCTTCTGCCAAAGGCGAGCGACAAATATTTCCAAGACAAACAAAAAGAATTTTCATAATCAGATAGGATTTAATTTATCAACGATGGAAAACAAATATGAGAAATCATTGAATATCTCCTTTTAAAAAAACGATATCCTTTAAACTGTTATTAAAATCAACTGTTGCTTTTAGAATTAAATAACTAATTATGCCATTGAACCAAAAAGTAATCAATTAATAAATATATTTGACCTTACTAATTAGCGTATCACTTTATAAAACCATCTCCATTAAACATTTTTAAAATCAACATACAACTACTATTTATTAATTAGTTAATAAACAAAAAAAAAACGGAGTAAGCCGAAAATCCTGAAAGAGTAGGCATCGATAAAAAACCTAATACCATGAAAACATTTCGAATTTTATGCATTGACGGTGGTGGACTTAGAGGAGTTGTTCCACTAACCATATTGAAAAAAGTAGAAGAACTAACCGGAAAAAAAATTCACGAGTCATTTGATTTGATAACGGGCACTTCAACAGGAGGCTTACTTTCTTGCGCCTTGACATTAAAAAACCCCATCAAGCCAAATGAAAATCTCTATTCTCTTGATCAGATAATGGATGTTTATGTTAAGCGTGGTGAAGAAATATTTCCACAGAGAACTAAAGCAGGAGAATTTTTGCACAAAGGAACCGATCTGTTTAAACCCAAGTTTTCGGATGATGGTATTGATAAAGTATTGAAAGATCTGGTGAAAGATTATAGAATGAATGATTGTTTAAATGACATAATGGTTTGTGCCTACGATCTTAATAATAATTTACCGCTGTTTTTTAAATCGCGTGCTGCCAAGTCAAGCCC
The DNA here is from genome assembly GCA_031409815.1 of Bacteroidota bacterium. Lineage (GTDB taxonomy): Bacteria > Bacteroidota > Bacteroidia > AKYH767-A > OLB10 > JANLUX01. Next base: position 17,141 of record JANNXV010000062.1, on the reverse strand, counting down.
ATCGCAAAATGCATTGCTTTATGATATTTGTAGAGCTACTTCTGCCGGCCCAACTTACCTTCCTTCGTTTGGCATGAATTATCCTAACAACACGGAAGAGATATTTAGAAATTGTATTGACGGAGGTGTGTTTGTCAACAATCCTTCAATGGCTGCTCTATCAGAATTCTCCAATCACTTTCATGAGTACTTGCCTGAATCAATAAATGAACCTGATATTGATTACGAAAAAGTATTTGTTTTATCTATTGGAACAGGAACTTATGCCAACAAAGTTTCTGAATCAGGAACCAAAAACAAAGGCGAACTGTTTTGGGTAACGCGTATTGTAGAAATTATGATGCGTGGCGTAAATATGACTACCCATTATGAAATGAAAGAAATGATGGAAGAAGGAAATTATGCCCGCTTTACAATTGCAATTGATAGCGAAGAACATTCAGATATGAGCGACTCCAGTGCTGAAACAACACAGTATCTTATCAATGCAACCAAAGATCAGATAATTAATAAACCAGAAAAGATGGATGAGCTTTCTGCATTTTTGAAGAAAAGTGGATTGATGCCGGGCGCAGGTGTGAAAGGTGTAATTAACTCCCCAACAGATCAACCGAAGCCAATTGTTTAGCAGCAGAATAATTGTAAAACAAAAACATTTTAAAAAAATAAACTAATCAATCATGGATACATATAATTTAGGTGATGGCCCTCAGCAAATACAATTAACCGTTGATATCAGCACCATCGGACTTGCGGGCTCGCGTGCGAATGCCGGAAAACCGGGAGGCTCAGCTGTTGCAGTTGCACACTCCGTTGATGTGACAGGTGATATACCTATTACAAATATTGGTGATGCAAAAAGTTTGAAGGGAAGCACGTTGGTAATTTCAACACTTATTGATTTGAAGATACTTGGAGATAAAGAAGCCAGGAAAGCACACTCAGATCGAATCAGCGGCAAATACATTTTAGATAATGGTACTGACGGACACAAGGTACATGATCAACCGGATAAAAAAATGCCGAATGATGATTACACAACGGTCATTCTTTTAAAACAATTTAATTTGTTGTAGCCATGAAATATATTTTATCATTTTTACTAATCTTTCTGCTCCACATAAAATTATTTGCACAAGAAAACACAACCAAGCTAACCGAACTGTCAGTGCCGAATGCTCCTTCTTTTCTTTTGCTGGATGCAGCACCAACTACTATAGAATCGCCTGTTAATCCAAAAGAGTTGGCGGTCGGAGTGGTTCAGAATTTCAGTATTGACAACAAATGGCTGCAGAATTATTCGATGGAGTTTACTCCTTACTGGTGGTGTAAACCTGCGGGGAGAAGTGCCTATAGTTTTATGGGATTAAAAAAGGAAACAGATAAAGTAACCTACAAACAAAATTATTTTTCGGGATTACAATTCACCAGCATTTCAGTTGCGTTTTTAATTAAGGATATGATTCCTGATTCAATCAACAGCCAACAGAAAATATTTTCTGTTGGAGGGAGAACTACATTATTAAGAGTACGATCATCCTCCTACGAAAAAGATCTGAACGAAAAATTAAATCACTGGCATTCGGTGGTTCAACCCGAATTGGATGGCATGAACAATGCAATTATTGCAAACCCCGATAAAGCAGATTCGATTATGGCTGCTACACTTAAATTAGGTTCCGAGCGTTCGCAGATAACAGATGAAATAAAAGAATTGATTGAACAGAAACCGGTTTTTAACTGGGATATTGCAGGCGCATTTTCACAATACGGAGTGGGCGACAGTGTATGGAAATTCGGTAGATCGGGAATCTGGACCACACTGTCATCTTTCATTCCACTTGATAAATCAAAGCATCATCAAAATTATTTAGACTTACTTGTTTCGGCCAGATTCCTTAATGATAATTATGTAAAATCTGACAATGGAAATGTTGGTTCGTCTAACACATTTGATATCGGTGGCAAAGCAGGTGTTGAAATTTTTAAATTTTCAATAGCTGTAGAAACGATGTTGCGAAAGGTATCAGAAAATAAAGACTGGCAGCAAAGGACAACGGGTGTATTAAACTATCGTGTAAAAGATGATTTGTTTTTAGTTGGTACTTATGGAACTGATTTTGGTCCGGGTAAAAAAATAATTGCGTTGTTTGGAGTAAACCTCGGATTTGGTAACGAAAAAGTAAATTTACCTGATCCGCAATGAAATTAAATTTTTATTTCATAGAAAATTTGCAAAGAAAATTTCACTACCTGTTTGCTTTATTGGCCCGAATCATCTCAGAATAATTCTGCCTTTTCAAGAAGGCATTAATGCATTGAGCAATTCGTTTTGCTTTTGTTTCATCGGTTTTTGCCGCATCAATCCATTTAGAAAAATAACTTTGATGTGATGCTGTTAAAGAGTTAAAAAAATTGATTGCTTCCGGTTCATCATGCAAACACTCCATCAACAGCTCATTCATCTGATAAGTTGATTTATCAAATTCAATCTGAACATTTAACATGGCCCCTAAGCGCTTGCCAATGGCCTTTCGCATCGTTGCATTCAAAGGCATAATAAAATTACCATTACCCATCGGCAAAAGACTAACACCATGGTAAACATAATGATCTAGCTTACCCTTTACACGAAAAGATTTTTTTGTTCCGGGTTTTATTTTCTCTGAAACATCAACCGGTATATTAATAAAAGTCCAGCCGGATTTTTCACCTTTGGATATAAACTTTTCGATAACAGTTGTAAAAACTTCCATCTTTGAATACAATCTTCGTTCAAAAAGTGCAATCAAAAACGATAAATATTATTTTTAAGATGTGCTGACTGCCGACTCTCTTCTAATTCCCCATTTCACTCATAAACTTAATACGCATAAGTCGTATGTCTTCTTCCGAGTAATCATCTTCACCAAGTTCTGCTAAAGCATCTTCAACCGAATCGGAAGTGGCAGCGCGGAAATAATCGTACACCTCATCTTGTCTATCATGGTCAATCACCTCGTTGATGTAATAATTAATATCAATTCGGGTTCCTGACGAAACGATTGTTTCCAATTCTCCAATAATATCCTTCAACGTCATGCCTTTAGCCTTTGCCATATCGTTAAGGGAAATTTTGCGATCAATGTTTTGAATAAAATAAACTTTTAGTCCACTCTTGTTCACCACGCTTTTAATTACGAGGTCCATTGGTCGTTCTATTTCGTTCTCCTCCACATATTTCTTAATGAGATCGATAAATGGCTTACCGTATTTTGTTGCCTTGCCTGCTCCTACTCCACTAATGTTTTTCAGTTCATCTAAAGTAATTGGATAATTGGTTGCCATTTCGTCAAGCGAAATTTCCTGAAATATAACAAAAGGAGGAAGATTTTTTTGCTTAGCTACTTGCTTCACCAAATCTTTTAACATAGCGAACAACTCTTCGTCAGCAGCACTACCGCCACCTCCACCACCACCAAATTCATCATCATCATCAGCATCGGTGCCATCAAAATTGGTATCGAGGGCAATCTTAAACGATGTTGGGTCTTTGATAAATTTCTTACCTGCATCATTTAATTTAAGCAAACCATAATTATCGATGTCTTTATTTAATAAGCCTGCAAGTAAAGCCTGACGGATTAAGGCTGTCCAATAACGTTCGTCATGTTCGCCACCTTCTCCAAACACTTCCAATTGATCATGTTTGTAGGTTTTTACAGGCTGATCTGCTTTTCCAAGTAATACATTCACGACATGATCTGACTGATGTTTTTCTTTAACAGCAAGTACAGTCTCCAACATTAATGCTACTTCGTCCTGCGCCTCAATCATTTGTTTTGGATGAACACAATTATCGCAACTACCGCAATTGTCTTGTTCATATTTTTCACCGAAGTAATGTAAAAGCACTCTTCTTCTACAAACAGATGTTTCAGCATATCCTACAGTATCTAATAAAAGTTGCTTTCCGATTTCTTGTTCAGCGACCGGCTTGCCTTTCATAAATTTCTCTAATTTCTCAATATCTTTATAACTATAAAATACGCAGCAACGTCCTTCACGACCATCACGTCCGGCACGGCCAGTTTCCTGATAATATCCTTCCAAACTTTTTGGAATGTCGTGATGTATTACAAAACGAACATCCGGTTTATCAATACCCATTCCAAAAGCGATAGTAGCCACAATTACTTCTGCCTCTTCCATCAAAAATTTATCCTGATGACTCGCGCGCGTGGATGCATCTAATCCTGCATGATAAGGCAAGGCTCTAATTCCATTCACTGTGAGCGTACTTGCTACTTCCTCAACCTTTTTACGACTAAGACAATACACAATTCCGGTTTTGCCCGGATGTTGCTTTACATACTTAATTATTTCTTTTATTACATTAATCTTAGGTCGGATTTCATAATATAAATTTGGGCGATTAAATGAGGCCTTAAACAAAGTGGCTTTCATCATACCCAAATTCTTTTGAATATCAGCTTGCACCTTTTCGGTAGCGGTAGCTGTTAAAGCAATGATAGGAACTTGACCTATTTGTTCTATAATAGGGCGCAATCTTCTGTATTCAGGCCTGAAATCATGTCCCCACTCTGAAATACAATGTGCTTCATCAATCGCAAAGAAAGAAATATCTACATCCTTCAAAAATTTAATGTTTTCTTCCTTTGTTAAAGACTCAGGTGCTACATATAGTAGTTTAGTTTTGCCTTCTTTAATATCCTTTCTAACTACGGCAATTTCTGCCTTTGTTAGTGATGAATTCATAAAATGTGCTATACCATCATCAGTATTGAAACCACGAATAGCATCCACCTGATTTTTCATTAACGCTATTAGCGGAGAAATAACCACAGCAGTTCCTTTACTCATGAGTGCAGGTAATTGGTAACACATACTTTTTCCACCACCTGTTGGCATTATCACAAATGTGTCTTGGCCCTTTAAAAGGTTTTTGATAACAGCTTCCTGATCGCCCTTAAAGGATTCATAGCCAAAGTATTTGTTTAACGCATCCTGCAATGTACTCTTTTCCGCAACTAACATTTATTTAAAATTTTATATGGATTTTTTTTGGGAACGCAAATTTAATGGAATAATTATAGTATAAAAGAAATAATGAAACTTTAGTTTTTGTTTAATTATATCTTCATTTAAGAAGAAAATTTATGGTTTTTCGGGCATTGGTTATGTGATTAATTTACTGCAAACTGTGATATTAATTATTTCCTACTATCAGCTATATTGGCAAGAGCAATTACTTTTGCGTTGCATGAAGATAATGAATTTCTTAATACAAAATTTTATTAACCCAATTTATAATTGAAAACTGACAAACAATTGCTTGCCTTAGCTCAAGCAACACTGCAAATTGAAGCTGATTCAATTACTGACCTAAAAAAAAGACTGAATAAAGATTTTATTCAATGCATAAAATTGATTTATAGCTCTAAAGGAAGAGTAGTGGTTAGTGGAATTGGAAAAAGTGCCATAATTGCCAATAAAATTGTTGCCACCTTTAATTCAACTGGAACTCCGGCTGTTTTCATGCATGCTGCTGATGCTATACATGGCGATTTAGGAATGATTCAAAAACAAGACATCGTTTTAATAATCTCTAATAGTGGTAATACTCCTGAAATTAAAGTGCTGGCTCCACTCATTAAAAATGGAGGCAACCTCCTTGTAGCCATGGTTGGAAATACCGAATCTTCCTTAGCAAAAAACGCTGATTATATTTTAGATACCAGTGTTAAGCTAGAAGCTTGCCCCCACAATCTAGCACCTACCAGCAGCACAACAGCCCAATTGGCAATGGGTGATGCATTGGCAGTTTGTCTGCTTGAACATCGCGATTTTACTAAGCATGATTTTGCGCGCTATCATCCAGGAGGCGCTTTGGGTAAGCGTTTGTATTTAAGGGTTGGAGATTTATATGCAAACAATGCCAAACCTTCTGTTTCTCCTAATGCCACGATTAATGAGGCAATACTAGAAATTTCATCCAATCGTTTAGGCGCTACAGCTGTTTCAAGCAAAGGTGCTTTAAAAGGTATAATAACGGATGGTGATTTAAGAAGGATGATGCAGAAAAATAAAAATTATGAGCAATTGAAAGCCAGCGATGTGATGACAAAAAATCCAAGGTCGGTAGATAAAAACACAATGGCTTTGGAAGCACTGGAAATAATGAAAAAACAAAACATTACTCAATTAGTAGTTATGGATAATAATAAATTTCTTGGCTTTGTTCACTTGCATGATTTGCTTCGCGAAGGAATTATTTAATGTATAAGGAGATGTTGGGATTTAGGATTTTTGAATTTGAAACTTGCCACAATAAAACGGTTCACTAAATCCAGAATAAAAAAAATTAAAATATGTTTGGAAGAGATAGTGAGAACGAGATGAGTTTTTTAGGCCATCTTGAAGCGTTACGTTGGCATATTGTTCGTGCTGTAATTGCAATCGTTCTTTTTGCAGTAATTGCATTTCTAAATAAGGAAATTATTTTTGATGATATTATTCTAGCTCCCAAGAATCCTGATTTTTTAACCTACAGGGTTTTATGCCAACTATCAGAAAAATATAATCTTGATATGTGTTTTAACAAGATAGATTTTAATGTGGTGAGCTTAGATTTGAGTGGTCAGTTTATGACACATATGTGGGTGGCATTTGTTATCGGCTTTATTGTAGCGTTCCCCTATTTTATTTGGGAAATCTGGAGGTTTATTAAACCTGCTTTAAGTAGTAAAGAAAAAAAATATTCGAGAGGAATTGTATTTTTTACTTCTATTCTCTTTCTGCTTGGTTTACTTTTCGGCTATTATATTATTGCTCCGCTATCCATTAATTTTCTTGGCAATTATCAGGTAAGTGCCGAAGTTCATAACACTATTAGCCTCGATTCTTATATCAATACAGTAACTATACTTTCGCTTTCAACTGGTTTGGTTTTTGAATTACCAATGATTGTTTTCTTTCTATCGAAAATCGGAATTATTACGCCTGAATTTATGCGTAAATATCGCAAACATGCAATGGTGGTAAATCTGATTATTGCTGCATTTATTACTCCATCGCCTGATGTTACCAGTCAAATGCTGGTTGCTATTCCGCTATTTATACTTTATGAAATCAGTATTTATGTGTCGAAGGCAGTTACAAAAAACAAATTGAAACAAAGTCTGGACTAATTAAAACTAAACATTAATTTGTTGAATTAAATCAATAAATAAAAATTGAAATGGTAAAAGAATTTAATGACTATCGTTCACGCATGAATGAAAAAATTCTTGCTGCTGATAATTTAAACATCAAGCGACTTTATAATCTTGACACAAGTACTTATAAGGAAGGGGCATTATCAGTGAAAACAAAAGAAATGCTTGGCCTTGTTTCATCAATGGTATTACGATGCGATGATTGTATTCGATATCATTTGGAAAAATGTTATAATGAAAAGTTAACCACCGAAGAACTATTTGAAGTCTTTGCAATTGCTAACCTTGTTGGTGGAACAATCGTAATTCCACATACAAGAAGAGCTCTTGAGTTTTGGGAAGAACTATCAACTTTTAAAAAATAAATTCGTTTACAATAGCGGATTAGTGCAAAACGAATAATGAAAAAAATTAAAAACAGACTAGTTTTATTTTTGTTACTAATCTCATGTTCAAATTTAGTTGTTGCACAAACTACTATTATCAGCGGTAAAGTTACAGATGAGCTCACCAATGAACCTGTTCCATTTGCATCGATTATTTTAAAGGGAACTACCATTGGTACCAATACCGATTTCAACGGCAAGTTTCAAATCACTACCACCACTCCTACCGATTCGATTCTATGTTCTATGCTAGGCTATAAACCTGTTATGTTACGGATTAGAAAGGGACAAACGCAAACCATCAATTTTGTTTTAAAAGCCAACAAATTTGAGTTAGGCGAGGTGGTGATTAAAGCAGGAGAAAACCCGGCAAACATTATTTTTCGAAACATTGTTAAACATAAAAACGAAAACGATGCGAGCAGCAATCTGCAGTACTATCAATATGAAAATTATAATAAGGTCGAATTTGATATGACCAACATCTCAGAAAAAACAAAAAACAAAAAACTGTTAAAACCCTTTGCTTTTATCTGGGACAATATTGATAGCACTGAAACGAATAGCAAACCTTTTCTTCCCTTCTTTATATCTGAAACCATATCCACTACTTATTACAGAAGCAACCCGAAAACTAAAAAAGAATTTATTGAAGGCAGTAAAGTTTCCGGCTTAGAAAACGCATCGGTAACTCAATTTTTAGGGGATATGTATCAACGAATCAATACCTACAATAATTTCATTGATCTTTTTGGCAAAGGATTTATAAGTCCCATTTCCGATTTCGGCATGTTGTATTATAAATATTACCTGCTCGACAGTGCAACTATTGATGGCCAGTGGTGCTACAAATTAAAATTTAAACCTCGAAGCGATCATGAGCTTACATTCAGTGGAGATTTTTGGGTGCACGACACCACATTTGCCATAAAAAAAATCAATATGCGCATTGCCGCCAACGCAAATATTAATTGGATTGAGGACTTGGCCATTGTGCAGGAATATCAGCGGGTAAATAACAAACAATGGATGCTATCGAAAGACATGCTTGTGATTGATTTTGCAGCACGTGATGATGGTATGGGATTTATTGGTCGCAAAACTACCTCCTACAAAAAATTTGTTTTAGATGAAGTAATCGATGATAAAATTTTTAAAGGGTCGGAAAACATAATTGTGGAGGAGGATGCAGTAAAAAAATCGGCCGATTACTGGACTTATGCCAGACACGATAGCCTGTCGGAACGCGAACAAAAAATATATTATTTAGTTGACACCATTAAAACATTGCCTGCTTTTAAAACAGTTCTTGACTTAATTGAATTATTTGTTACAGGATACAAGGACGTTGGCAAGGTTGAGATTGGCCCCTATTCTTCTATTTATAGTTTCAATGCTATTGAAGGTAATCGCTTTCGATTTGGTGGACAAACCAGTGATGACTGGAGCATTCGAACTTTATTAAAAGGATATGTTGCGTATGGAACAAAAGACGGAAAATTTAAATACGGAGCCAATATCAAATACATGCTTACTAAGAAGCCTCGACAATTTATTGGATTCGATTACTTGTATGATGTGCAGCAATTAGGTCAAAGTGATAATGCATTTCAGGATGACAATCTTTTAACTTCCCTATTTAGGCGCTCACCTGCAAATAAATTAACTTTTGTTGACTTGAAAAGATTATGGTATGATATAGAATGGATACCAGGACTCTCCAACCGTATCTCATTTTCGCACGCATTATTCACCCCCTTAGGCACCTTTAATTATTCCTATTATACTGACGATTCAAGAACATCTACACAGAACACTTTAAATACTTCAGAAATTTCGTTTTACACCCGTTTTCTATATCGCGAAAAATTTATCAGCGGTAACCGCGATCGGGTAAGCATTGGAAGTGCATACCCTACATTTCAATTAAATTTTAGATTAGGATTAAAAGGAGTATTTGATAGTGATTTTTCCTATCAAAAAGTAAATATCAAAATTGATGATCAGATACCATTTAATCCATTTGGCTACACTTATTATATGTTGCAGGCAGGTCGAACCTGGGGCACTGTTCCTTATCCATTGTTAGAAATTCATCCGGGTAACGAAAGTTATTTATACGACTTTGCCGCATTTAACCTGATGAACTATTTTGAGTTTGTAAGCGACTATTATTTAAGCGCCTATGCAACACATCATTTCGAAGGTTTCTTTTTAAATAAAATACCTCTTATGAAAAGGTTGAAGTGGAGAGAAATCGTTCAACTTAAAACCGTGTTCGGAAGTTTATCTAATTCAAATATCGAGATTCTTCAAAACCAAAACGCCTTTGCATCACTTACTAAACCTTATGTTGAAGTAGGTGCCGGTGTTGAAAATATTCTAAAAATAATACGAGTTGATTTTCTTTGGCGATTAAGCTACGTTAACGAAGAATATATCAAAACCTATGAACAACGCTTTCCTGGCTCTAAACCACCTCCTCAATTTGGAATAAGAGCTAGCTTGCAATTCGTCTTTTAAAAAGAATGTTAGTAGCACAATGATGAATAATCTGGAAATAAAAAAAACGGCTTTAGAAATTACACTAAATACTTTACACTATGTTATACATTTGCCATTATGATTTTACGTACAGAAAACCTGGTTAAGCGTTACAAACGAAGAACTGTAGTTGATCAGGTTTCAATTCGGGTTGAGCAAGGAGAAATTGTTGGATTGCTTGGACCTAATGGTGCTGGCAAAACCACCACCTTTTATATGACCGTTGGTTTAATAAAACCAAACGAAGGAAAAATATTTCTGCAAGAAACTGAAATCACACACGAGCCTATGCACAAGCGTGCTCAAATGGGTATTGGTTATCTGGCACAGGAGGCATCAGTATTCCGTAAATTAAGTGTAGAAGATAATATACGAGCTGTTTTAGAAATGTCGCGCTTTGATAAAGCTACTCAAAAAGAAAGGCTCGAAATGCTACTGGACGAATTCGGATTACAAAAGATCAGAAAAAGTCGTGGTGATGTTTTATCGGGTGGCGAAAGGCGCAGAACCGAAATAGCTCGCGCTTTGGCTGTTGATCCAAAATTTATTTTGCTTGACGAACCATTTGCCGGAGTTGACCCCATTGCAGTGGAAGACATACAAGCCATCATTCATAAGCTGAAAGCAAAAAATATTGGTATTTTGATTACAGATCATAATGTGCACGAAACATTAAGCATTACTGATCGTGCTTTTCTTTTATTCGAGGGTAAAATATTAAAAGAAGGAACCGCACGCGAACTTTCGGAAGACGAAACAGTGAGAAGAGTTTATCTGGGGAATAATTTTGAACTGAGGTAAAATTAAATCTTACCTAACTCTTTCATGGAATACGATAATAAAGAAATTTTTCAAAGTCTTGTAAAAACAAAAATGCCTTATGGTAAATACATGGGAACTTTGTTATGTGATGTACCGGTGTTTTATTTAGAATGGATGAAACGAAATGGATTTCCAAAAAGTAAATTAGGCGTACAATTGGAAACGATGTATGAAATAAAATTAAACGGCTTGGAGTATTTACTTGCTCCGTTAAAAAAATAAAAAGCAATGTTGCGGAGAGAGTGGGATTCGAACCCACGGTACCCTTTCGAGTACACACGCTTTCCAGGCGTGCTCGTTCGGCCACTCTGACATCTCTCCGTTTTAAAAGTCTTTGGTTAAACGAGGCGCAAAACTATCTAATTTGAACTAACTTTTTTACGACTATTCCATTTTACAAAAAATTGCCCTCCAATTAAACAGCCCACCGTATTAGCAATAAAATCAAACCAATCTCCATTGCGGTCTGTTAAAACAAATGCCTGATAAAGTTCAATCAGTCCACCATAAATTATGGCGCTCACCAAAGCGGCTCTTCTAAAATGAAGGAATGCAAATTTTATTTCGGTTTGTTTTTGAAATCCAACGATGAGAAGAAAAACCAAAATTGCATAACAAGTTGCGTGTGCTGCTTTGTCTAATGAAAACAAATCCCAAAATGATGGAAGATGCAACCTGGCAGGTGACAGGCTACTAAGTATAAAGATTACTAATGCCCAAAATAAAGCAGGCCAGGTATTCTTAACAAAATTCAAACTAGAATCGGCTTAAAAATTAAGCACCTACTAAACCACTGTATTGATCAGCAGTAAGTAAACTGGTTAACTCAGCAGTATTAGTGATTTTTATTTTCACCATCCAGCCTTCACCATACGGATCTTTGTTTACCAATTCAGGGTCAGTTGTTAGATTTGAATTTACTTCTAACACTTCTCCACTGAGCGGCATAAATAAGTCAGAAACTGTTTTTACTGCTTCAACTGTTCCAAACACTTCGTGTTGTGCTATGGTGTCACCAACGGTTTCAATTTCAACATAAACAATATCACCTAATTCGCCTTGAGCAAAATCAGTGATGCCAATAATTGCTACATCACCTTCCACACGAACCCACTCGTGATCTTTGGTGTATTTTAAGTCAGATACTATATTCATTTTTTTAATTAGTTTTTTTCAAAAATAAATTATTATCCATTACTGCGATAAAGAAAATCGTAATGATATTCCGGCATTTGTATTACTGGTTGGATAGGAAGTAGATATTACCGGTGTGGTGATTGCTTGTTCATAGAATAACCTGACATTTAAACGCTCGTTAACTGCATAATCGGCCGAAACTTTAATGGAGAATACATTTAAACCTCCTGAAGGTTCATTGATTCCTTCGATGAGTCTACGGATAATAGTAACATTTTTTCTTGACGACAAATCAACTGTTAAGTTAAGACTACTTGAAGGTGTGCCACCAAGCGTTCGTTTCTTTCCACCAATTTTAAATGGCAATCTAAATTTAGGTATCCGATAGCCAAATCCAAAAACCCATTCGTTACCTTTAACTTCAGTTAGCTGTGCACCTGTAAACGCTAAAGATAAATTTCGGTCTCTTTTAAATTCCAAACGAGTTTGAATATTGTTTTTCCAGGTAACGTCTACACCCAACAATGGCCCAAACTGCTCTGAAATTGAAACTTGGGCCACTTCTTTTCGAGGAATAATATTGTTACTTAAGTCGCGAAATGCAGGCTCGCCATTTAGCTCTATATAGTTGAGATTTCGGCCAAAACTATTTACATTATAAGAACAACGGTAAGAATGACTTAAAGTAACATTATTAAATATTTTTTTGAATAATGGAATTTTTGATAAACCATCATAAGTAATTCGCCAATTTGGTTTAGGAACTTTAATAAATGGATTCAATGAAATTTTTTCAGCAGAAATTCCACTGTAGGCTGAAATAAATGCCAATGTCATTACTTCTTGTTGTGTACCTCCATATCCATCATGATAAACAATTCCGAATGAATCGGGTGGTGCAAGTCCGTTGGAGTTGAATTGGTTCTCAGCTGCCAAGCGTTCGCTGAGCAAAACTCTGTTTTTACTAAATTCTTCAAAAACTGCACTGGTATAATCATCCGTATTATCTTTAGTAAATGCAGTGTTAATTGCAATCCACGAAATGCTATAGCTGCCCGTTTCTGTTAAGCTTTGGTGTTCAAATCTTGAGCCGTTATAACGAAAAAATTCGGAGTTGTTTTGTGTATAGTTTTTATTAGCTGTTAATTCTATTTTAACACCGTTAATGGGTTCAATAGAGGTTCTTCCTGTAATATTTTGTACGTAAGTATTGGTATACAAACTATTCAAACTTGTGTCACCTGTAATCCAACCGTTTTGTGCTGAAGTTTCTCTGAGATCCTTCTGGCTACCCATAGCAAATGCAAAACCAGGCGAACCTTTATCTAAATCCTGGCCAAAAATCTGAGAGTAATTATTGTAACCTGGCATTAATGTTCCATTGGTTTCGGAATAAGTTAGACCAATAGTTTTAACTCCCATTACTGCTTTGCCTATATAGCGAACCAAATCAGGAATTTGTCCGGGTGTTTTTTGTTTAGCAACCGGAGGCTTTTTGCCGCCTGTTGTATCCGACACTGCTGTCTTCTTCGGCTCGGGTTTTGGTTTTGCCGGTGGCTTTGGTTTTGGTGAATTAATATTCTTGAGAAACTTAATTTTATTATAAAGCGTTGTCATGGTAAAATTTCCATTCAACTGTTTTGTGTTACTATTTTGAATGGTATTACCAGTTCGCTGATCAGTACCATAAATGTTTCGGGCGCTGTCTAAAACAAACTGGCCGGCTTGCCATCCATAGCTGAAACCATACTTAGCATTAACCGAAATCCAATCTGTCAATGGAAACTTGTTTAGCGGAACCGTATAGTTTAAATTACCTGAATGCTGATATTGCTTATTACGACCAAAACTCCAGAAGTTTTTCTTTACAACATCCTTTTCAGTTTCGGTATCAATGCGGCCTTCGGGCTCGTCAACTAAAGAATAATTACTTGCATTTAAATCGAATTTCAAACTTTTTGTAATATCATGACGTATGTCATAAGTCCTTCGCATCTCAAAGTTTTTGTTGAAAAAAGTGTCGGGAGCAATTTCAACTCCTGTGTTATTACGGTAAATTTTTTCACCGTAGGTGCGAATCAATTCGGTGCGGAAATTAAAACTGCTTGGAACAAAGTTTACATTAAAATCCTTTATGGGTCGCAAGTACATTGATTTTAACGATTTACTTTTTGAAAAAGGAGCGATACCTTTAGGATTCGTATTAAAATTATATCCAATAGATCCACGATGCGTTTTAGTGATATCTGATTCAATATTAATATCGCGATGATACAACTCATCATAAGCATAAGTAAAATTCAGATTTTCCACATCATAAATATGGGCCTTAGCGTTTGCACCGGTCCTGTTCTTTTTAACGTTAGTAAAATTTATACTTTTTACACGCGTATAATTCTGTGAACGTTTTTTTATTTCCTTTCTTTCCGCTTTTGTTTCAGCAGTGGCCAGAGTTTGCTGGTAGGGAACATCTTCGTTTAATGGATCGAATTGTGGATTGCTAACAACGGTTCCATAATTTACATACATCGGTATATCAATTCCGGTTTTCTCGGGTAAAAATTTTCCTAAATAAAGTGTTGATGCAACATTAAAGGCGGTTTCATCGCTTCTTCTTCGTTCACTAATTTTTTGTTCCAATGCGCCAAATCCAATGGATTTGTATGAAGCCGATACTGCCACATTACCAAGGTTTGCAAGTTTTGCTTGTAAACGTCCACTGGTAGCATATCCTCCCCTTTTGTCGAAGTCGGTTAATCGCAATTCGTTTACCCAAATTTCTCCACATTTTGAATTGCCATCATCGCTACCCGGATTGTTGTTGTCGCGCAATGGATTGCGAACACCAATCATAATTGTGCGCACATTACTTAACGATGGATTTCCAATTATAGAGAGAAAATTATTGGTGCCCTCTTCTTGCTTTTTAAACACCTTAGTAAGGTTTCCAGCATCACTCGAATTCCGTTCTAATTTCAGATTGATGAATTTATCAAGTTCCAACTCCAAGGAGTTTACTTCAGGCCAAATGGTTTCAGGGCTTGTAGTTCCGGGAGGTGTTATTACTAAAGGTATTTCGTATTCGTAAAAATTCTCTTTGAAATCGGTTCCGAAACGAACAAACATGGTAAGGTCGCCATTTTTTAAAGCGTCAGATGAAACCGGTGATGATTCAGCATGAACATACATCTTTACCTTGTTATAAGAACGAAGGTCAAGGGATAAGTTCTTAAATGCTGCACGTGCATCACCATCTGAAAGATCACAAACTTTTAATGAAAGTGATTGCTCATTAAGTTGCTGTAGCGTAGTTGACCCAATATTTATTTCCTGATTAATTCCGGGAGGTAAAACATAATTTATTGGGGTTCTATTACCGTTTTCCTCCAGATTCACAACCGAAACATCGAAAGTGGTATTTGCTCCAGAACAAGCCAAACATTCGCTTGATGCCCAAAGATCATAATTATACTTGCGCCATTCACCTCTTAAAAATTCAAGTTTTGCAAAACGCAATGTCATGGGTTCTTCAAAACCAGTCATGTACATCCTGATAAAATTTATAGTGTTGAAACCTTCAAGACCACCAACTGTATCGACACCATTTGCAGCATTAAGATCGCGAATTGGAATTTTAAACTGATACCAACTAATATTTCCTGTGGATCCGTTTTCTAATGGTATGCTGCGATCAACTTTGTCGACAATATAATTTTGGCCAACAAACATTTCGTTTTTACGCACTCGCACTTTGTATTCATAAAACTGCTCATAACCATTTTGATTAAAATCGCGGTTTACATCTTCTACATCCGGTAATGAGGTACCTGCATCTGTGGAATTTTCTGGAGAGTTTCCTTGTTGATTGCTGAAGTTTCTATATCGGTCAAGAATACCCGTACCATCAGGTGCATTATCGAAATTTGGGTTCCGGTAATAAATAAAATTATCTGATGATAAGTCGTTAATATTATTGACAAGCGCAGGTGGCATGTAATTATAAAGTGAGTCGATTACGTTACTGAAATACAATTTTTCGTCATCATCATTTAAACCATCCAAACCTAAATCCTGATACTGTCGGCTGTTAGAGTTAAAATCAAATGCATACGGAGTAACAGGTGGTTGTATCTCCGAAATCAAGCCCCAGGAAGTTGAATCGGTTTTGTTTTTGTCTCCATCGCGAGGCAAACCATTTTCATAACTCAATTTACCATCCTTTAAAATGTCTTCCGAAATATTTCCTAAATCAAAATAAAGTTCTCCGCCATTTGTATTGCCGCTATTGTCATTAAATGGATCCATTACCCAAAATTGAATAAACTCCACATTGGCTGCTTCAAAATCAGTGGTCTCTACTCGCCTCATTATTCCTCCCCATCTGGTTTCAGGATCTTTTAACTTTCCATCAAAGTCAACACCTGACGAAATATCTGTTGGGCCCGAACAATAGTTATACGGTCCTCTTTCAGCTGGAAAATAAGAGAGATTGAAAACCGGAACTATCTGTGTTTGACCATTAGGTGCTTGCTTGTAGGGAAAAATTTCTTGTTCAGGTATTTGTCGCACCAAATGGTTGCTCAAATCATCGGGTGGAAGCTTAGGACCATTATTTTGATTTCGATAAAAAACCTGATCGATAATATACCACGACATTTTAGCCCGATTGAATCCATATTTAATATTGTCGTTAACATTGGCTTCAGGAAAAAGACTGGATGGTGTACTTGATAAATACCATGACCCAACATTTCTTAAATCAATGGTTGATTGGCTGCCTTCAAAGTCATCGATATATGCAGTTCCATCTTTACCGATTGCTCGGTTGTTGCCAGGAATTAATTGTGCAAACTCGCCATTGAACGATACATTACTTACTTCCTTGGTACTTATCATTGGAAGTTTGTCAATCAGTTTTGTGATCATTCTCGATTGAGTTCGATAACTTCCATCAACACCCCAAATTATATTAGAAATCGGCTCGTCACCAATATTCACTTTTTGAGTTATCGGTCTTTCATTTAATCGAAGAAAT
>JANNXV010000061.1:0-31752 GCA_031409815.1 Bacteroidota bacterium | reverse complement strand
AAAATTATTGATAGGGCATTTTTCAGCACGATATAAGGAACTTACTCCGTTGTTAACCGAAGCGGCAGAACTATTTGCAAGAACAGAACTGGCATTAGAGGGCAAAAAGTTTTTAGTTGGAAGCTGATTTTTCAAAAAATCAAATCTCCTTTTTCTCCTAAGATTTCACGTCCCTTAATAATCTGAGTTTTGGCAATTTCGCACATTTCAAAAGCCTGATCAGTTTTTCTTTTGTTGGTATCGCTAATATCGTAATTGATTCCATTTTCATTTCTGAATTTATACTCATCAAAAACAACAGGGAGCATTTTTGCTATTTGATCCAACTCATATCTTCTTGCAGCCAAAATAATGGATTCGCGCCAATCTTCTGAACCGTTTATTGCAATAGGTTCTTCGCTGTCTTTTAAAATCGCAATTGCATCATCAACTTCAGTTGCCTGATCAAATTTAGAGTTAACAGATTCAACTGCTCTGAAATATTTTAGTGTTTTGGCATCTTCAAATTCTCTGATAAAGTGCTCGATAATATCTGTGTCGTATGCATTTAGATAAGGTCGGTAATCGCCCTCGTTAAAATGGTCCTTTTGTCTTTCAATATCATTTCGGTGCTTTCGAAATGCAGATCTATAATTATATTCCTTTTCGCCTCTTGTGTCGGGTAAACCCATTAGCACTCCAGTTCCCATATGCATATCGTAGAAACTGTACCATGAAGGAATTCGTTCGGCCAAAGGTTCATGCTCTATTTCATTCTGTTGAGATAAGTGATCGGCTTTAAATGTTTCATAGTCTTGCCAGTTATCGAACCAGAATAAGTCACCAACATGTCCAGAATGTAAAAATTCTTTATATAGATTTATTTCTGCTCGACTGATTGGTGTTATGTAGGGGCAATGTTGAATGTTTGCCGATAGTAATTGAAACTGTGCACAATGATCCAATCCTTTTAATCTTACTTGTTCTGCTCGCCATTGGCATTGCAAATTGAATAATTTTTTTTGTTGAATCGCCCACAAAGCTTCCTCTGCTAATATTTTATACTTGAGCTGACCTTGTTCATCAATCTTAATATAGGTTGGTCCTTTTGTAATGTAAGCTGCCTTTTTTCGAGCATAATTTTTAATAAAGGCCTCAATAGATCGTTCATTATAGTTTACAAAAAATAAATGGTAGGCGGGGTTAATGCGCAATTCTTGCTCAGTTTGCTCCCTGATTATCTCCATCTGTATTTCTTCGTCAAACTGTTGCTGAATGTGTGCAGGTAATTGTTTTTGTGTATTCTTTTCGTTCATAAATCTAATTCGTGTAATTCTTTTGTTGCTAATTTTTGAGTTGTTTAACTAAATGTTAGGATAAAAGTTTTAACTAAAAATTAAATTTTATTACAAAATGAAAGTTTTGGTAATGGTTGTATATTAATGTGTTAATTTCGATGCAATAAATAATTGATTTTTATAATGGCGACAGGCAATGAAATGAGATTTCTAATAGCTGATGATCATGCAATTGTACGAAAGGGTATCCGACAGATACTCAGAGATGAATTTGTGGATTTAGTTATTGATGAAGTAGCCAATGGTAGCGACTTGATGGATAATGTACATGTGCAGAAATACGATATAATAATTCTGGACATATCGATGCCTGGTAGGAACGGATTAGAAATTCTAAAACAATTAAAGGCGGAATCTATCACCTCTCCAGTTTTAGTTTTAAGTATGCATCCAGAGGATCAATATGCTATAAGGGTCTTAAAAGCCGGTGCATCAGGCTTTCTTAGTAAGGATATTGCGGCTGAAGAACTTGTAAATGCAATAAAGAAAATTTTATCAGGAAGAAAATATATAACTGAGAGTGTTGCAGATAAATTAGTTGGTGGGGTAGATATACATAAAACCCAACCACAACATGAGGTTTTGTCAGATCGCGAATTTGAAGTAATAAAACTTATCGCTTCAGGTAAAACTGTTTCAGAGATTGCTAATATGTTACATCTTAGTGTTGCTACTGTAAGTACATACCGCACCAGAATTTTGGAGAAAATGCATTTAAAGAACAATGCTGAACTAACACATTATGTTATTTCGCAAGGTATTATCTAAAAGATAAGGAATCCGTGACTCAAAATTGATTCAGTACTTCTGGTAAAAAAATACTTAAGTAAAGAGAATTTAATTACCCCTCAACTCCGTCCTTCTTCCTGCAATAATTTTGTTTGATGTTTCATTGTTCTAAGAACGATTGTAATGATAAGAGTAATTCCTAGAGTAATAAACGCATTTGTATAATTCTCAAACTGTTTTCTCACTGTATATTCCCTTAGCAGATGTACAAATACGAACCCGATAACAGTTGCGAGCCAGCCTGAATATTCTCTGCGCAACACACTAACCATCGAAAATTTAACAGAAGGAGGGATGAATTTACTGAATCTGGGAATAAATGCAGGAGCTTTCATTGACCAATCAAGATACACTTGACCGAATTGCTTCTCCAAAAACCGCTCTTCTGCAAACATTATTCTTTCGTAATAAATCCAATAAAGCAGGCATACAATAATCAAAAATGCCGGGTTTAATGTGTAAACAACTATTCCTATCCACATAAAAAAATTACCTAAGTAGAGTGGGTGTCTTACTACTGAATAAATACCGGTAGAATTTAATTGTTCGGCCACTTGTTTGTCTGTGTTTCTACCCGAAGTGCCCTTTGGGGTGGTTCCTATAGTATAAGCCCTAATTATGACTCCGATAATACTTAATGAGATACCTGTTAAACTAAAAACTTCTGCTTTAAGAGGGTATATCATTGCATAGTCAGCTAGAAAAACAGCTGGTATCGCAAGTATAAATAATATGACCGGCATTTGTCCTCTGCGTTTAAAAAGCCAATTTCCCTGATCTTCCCATTCATGTAATAAAGCCATAATTTTTTTTGGCTAATATATACCTTTTCAAGTTTTATTATCTATATTTCGACCGTTCAATTTATCTAGAACCTTATTAATTTACGATTTATGGCAAAGGCTAACTCCAAAAAAAAGATAGTGAAAACGACTCCGAAAAGGAGGGCAAATAAAGCACCTGTAAAGAAGGTTAAAAAGACAATTCCTAAAAAGAAGGTAGCCAAGCCAAATAAATTGAAAGTTAAGCCTGTTATAAAGAAAACAATTAAGAAGGCAGTTAAAAAGGTAGTGAAAAAGGCTGCAAAAAAAACAGGAAAGCCACCAGTTAAAAAAGTACTTAAAAAGGCGGTTAAAAAAGTCGTAATAAAAAAGGTTGCAGCCAAAGCTAAAAAGAATATAAAAAAGCAACTTGTAAAAAAAACTATTAAGAAACCTATAAAAAAAACAGTTGTAAAAAAGGTTGCTGTTAAGTCTGCTAAGCAAGCTAAACCTGTTAAGCCGGTTAAAACTTCTCCAAAATCTAAAACAATTGCCAAGTCCGGAAAAGTGGTAACATCTAAAGAAGTAATTAAGCCTAAGAAGGACCGAAATGAATTCGATCGTAAAATGGAGCAGAAAGCTCAACGAATATTAAAGGAATTAGAAGAGCGAATGGATATTTCTAAAGTTAAGCCACGCATTTCTGTTCCGTTACCGGCTCCTAAACCAAAACCTGCTCCGGTGGTGGTTAGTTTGCCTGAACCAACAAATACCAATAAGGAGAAACTGCAAATGGAGTTTGAATTTCGCTCCTCGAGAAGTATTTTGTTTTACTATTTATCCGACCCAAGCGGCCTAGCAGGTTGGTTTGCTGATGATGTTTACGAGAAAGAACATCGTTTTACTTTTACCTGGGAAGGAAGCACTCAAACAGCAAGACAAGTGGCTATTCAAGAGAATACTTTGATAAGATTTCAATGGGATATAGAAATTGATGGAACTTATTTTCAATTCGAGATAAAGGAAGATGAAATTACAGGAGACATAGCACTTGTTATTACCGACTGGGCAAATCCAGGTGAAAGTGATTCAAATGCTAAACTTTGGGAATCTCAGGTCTTAAAATTGAAGCAGCTAATTGGAAGCTAATTTTTTTTGCATTTGAGTTTTTGTATTTTCCTTAAAAAACTTGTTTAAATACTACTTTATTCATCCGCGTATATTTGCACGCTATTTAATTGAAGATGGATATTGAATTTAATAAAAACGAAGACAATTTAAAAACCTTATTAAGTCAGCTGCAACATAAGCTATCAAAAGTTTATTTCGGTGGCGGGAAAAAAAATGCTGAGAAGCAGCATGAGAAAGGCAAGCTCTTAGCAAGAGAAAGAATCAGTTATCTTTTAGACCCTGACAAACCTCAAATTGAAATAGGAGCATTAGTTGCTGATGGCATGTATGAAGAGCAAGGTGGTTGCCCTTCGGCAGGAGTAGTTGTTGTGATCGGTTATATTCAAAACCGCCAATGCATTGTGGTTGCAAATGATGCAACTGTTAAAGCTGGCGCTTGGTTTCCAATGACAGCAAAAAAGAATTTACGTGCTCAGGAAATTTCAATTGAAAATCGTTTACCAATTGTTTATCTGGTAGATAGTGCCGGTGTTTTTCTTCCCATGCAAGATGAAATTTTTCCGGACAAGGAACATTTTGGTAGAATTTTTAGAAATAATGCCGTCATGTCTTCAATGGGTATTATCCAAATTGCTGCCATTATGGGAAGCTGTGTAGCAGGTGGTGCTTACTTACCCATTATGAGTGACGAAGCAATGATAGTGGATAAAACAGGCTCTGTATTTCTTGCAGGTTCATATCTTGTTAAGTCTTCGATTGGAGAGGATATTGATAACGAAAAATTGGGAGGTGCCACAACACAAAGTGAAATATCGGGTGTAACCGACAATAAGTTTCCCGATGATAAAAGTTGCCTCGATTATATAAGAAATATTTTTTCTAAGCTGGGTCGTTTACCTGATGCTGGGTTCGATCGAATTGCTGCTGTGAATCCTGCTAAGGATGAAAAGGAAATTTTTGGGATTATTCCTCAGGAACGTGATAAGCAGTTTGATATGCATGAAATAATCTATCGTTTGATAGATAATTCTGCTTTTGACGAGTACAAAGCACTTTATGGACAAAGCATTATTTGTGGTACTGCACGTATTGATGGTTGGGCAGTAGGTATTGTGGCCAATCAACGTAAAGTAGTTAAAAGTAAAAAAGGAGAGATGCAATTTGGCGGAGTCATTTATTCTGACTCAGCTGATAAGGCTGCTAGATTTATAATGAATTGTAATCAACGAAAGATTCCGTTGGTTTTTTTACAGGATGTAACCGGATTTATGGTGGGTTCGCGTTCTGAACAAGGTGGCATTATCAAGGACGGTGCTAAAATGGTTAATGCTATGGCCAATTCAGTTGTTCCAAAGTTTACAGTAGTAATCGGAAATTCATATGGAGCTGGTAATTATGCTATGTGCGGAAAGGCGTATGACCCCAGATTAATGTTAGCATGGCCAACTGCACAGATTGCGGTAATGAGTGGCGCTTCGGCAGCAAAAACATTATTGCAGATACAGGTAGCAACCTTAAAAGCAAAGGGCATTAAAGAACTAACGAAAGAAGAAGAGGCAGAAATGCTGAAGAAAATAACTGATCGATATAACGAACAAATTTCTCCTTATTATGCTGCCTCACGCTTATGGGTAGATGCTATTATAGATCCATTGGAAACACGTAAGCATATTTCAATGGGTATCGAAATGGCAAACCTTGCGCCTATTGAAAGAAAATATAATGTAGGAGTAATACAGACCTAATGTAATTTAGGCAGTTGTTTTTTCTAAGTGAAATGGTAGCGTAAAATAAAAAGTTGTTCCTTTACCTAATTCACTCTTTACACCAATTTCACCACCATGAGCTTCAATCACTTTTTTAACAATGGTAAGTCCCAGTCCAGTGCTTTTTTCACCTGCTGTACTTTTTGTGCTCGTTTTTTTAAATGGTACAAATACTTCTTTAATTTCATTTTCTGGAATTCCCTGTCCTTGATCAATAACAGAAAGCAGAATATGATTTTCCATTAGCTCTGCTACAATCTCAACATTGCTATTGTTTTTTGAATATTTTATTGCATTACTCACCAGGTTATTTAGTGCCTGCATAATTTGCATGGAATCCATTTTGAAAGGCTTGATATCGGCTGAAGAGCTGTAATAGAGGTTGATGTTTTTTTGTTTTGCGTTTAAATGGTTTTCATTGATTGTTCTAATGATTAAATCAAGCATATTGTGTTCTTTTAATACTAATTCCATATTGCCCGATTCAATTTTAGAAATATCTAATAGATTATTTAGCAGATCTAACATTTGCATTCCTGAATTGATAATTATATCAGTATAATCTATGTTTTCAATTTGTACCTTACCTTTTAATTCATCTTTTAAAAATCCGGTTAGCATTATTATGTTGCCCAAAGGATTACGTAAATCATGTGATGCTACTCCAAGAAAATAATTTTTCTCTTCATTCAATTTGATGAGAGCCCGATTCTTTTCTTCTAATTCTAATTGTTGGTTAAATAGTTTTAAAAAAGTATCGACTTTTAATCTTGTAATTTCAATATCCAGTGGTTTAAAAAGGTAATCAATGGCTCCTTCTTCTAATCCACGCATCATGTACTTTTTTTCTTTGCTGATGGCTGTCACAAAAAGGATTGGTATTTTTTTAGTTCGGTTGTTTGATTTGAGTATCTGAGCAACTTCAAAACCATCCATTTCAGGCATTTGAACATCAAGCATTATAAGCGAAAGGTTTTCACTTAATGCTGTTTTTAATGCTTCCTGGCCTGAATTTGCTTTTAGAATAATTCGATTACTTTCAGCAAGCATATTCTCAAGGGTGTAGAGATTTTCAGGTCTGTCATCAACTATTAAAATTTTGTTTGTCATAAAAGAAGTTGTTTTGGGTGAACTTTAACTTAGCTATTTACGACTTTATACAAAAAAGGTTTCACTTATTCTGTTGGCAATTGTGAAAATCGAGCTAATAAAAAATAGTTTTTATCAAGTATGAAACTTTAAGATTTCTTTCCAGCTTTTAAAACGGATAACCAATACCGAAATTAATTTGTGTATCACCGATTAGTTTGTTTTGCCTTGCAACCCAACGATCACCAATAGGTTTTGAAGGGTCTTTAAGCTTTTGAGCAGCATCTAATCTTAAAATAAAGAAGGTAAAATCATAGCGTATACCCAAACCTCCTCCAATTGCAATCTCATCAATAAAAGTGGATGCTTTGAATTCAGCGTTGGGTCTGTTTACATCCGAATTTAATAACCAAATATTTCCTGCATCTACAAATGCGGCACCTTTTAGCTTTTTAAATATGTCGAACCGATATTCAAAATTACCATTCAACTTAATGTCACCAGTTTTCTCATACTGGTCAGTATTTTGTGATGCTCCAGGTCCTAACCTTCGTGCTTTCCATGCCCGCATATCATTTGACCCTCCTAAATAAAAACTTTTTTCAAAAGGAATGATAGTTGAATTTCCGTATGCGTATCCAATTCCTGCAGCAAATCGATACACCAATTCGCTCGTACTATTTAGTACAAAATAATATCTGAAGTCAAAATCGGGTCGAAAATACTGTGCATAAGGAACACCAAATAAAGTAAGTGAATTGCTTTCTTCAGGAGTCTTTTTTTGCAATTGGTTAACCAGCCAAATTGAATTGCCAGCAAACTCTAAATTACTTCTAAAATAAAAGTGGTTTGTTTTTTTAAATATATCCTGATTATTAAAAATAAATACATATCGGCCATTGGTAATCATGTGATTACTATAACTGTTTATAAGTGCAGGATCTCCTGTTTCTAGCAAATCTTGTTCAAATGCTGGTTGCAAATTTACTTGTACAAAGTTGATTTCTGCCGGGTAAATAGTATGTCTGATTTTAGCGTTTTGCTTCCACGAATAGGAGTAAGAGAGATTTAATAAATTTCGTTTGTACTCGATTCGCTGTTGAAGATTATAACTGATTAAGAAATTAGTGGTTGGGTTAGAGAATACATAACGCCTTTTGGGATTGAACGGAATTAAAAACCTAGGTATTTCAAGTGATACTTCGGGTCCTATTTCATAGGCATTAAAAAATGGTAAGTTAGTGGAGTTCTCTGATGATGAATCAGAAATTACCACTTGTTTTTCCAGACCACCCTTAAGTCTTGCTTCAAACAACTCGCTACCGCCAAAAATATTTTTATGACGGTAAGAAACATTACCTGCTACACCAATATTTCCACCACTATTAGTTCCTTCGGCTTCTAATTTATAGTCGTAACGTGAAGAGGGGGTTAACAGTATTTCGCAATCTAATTCATTCTCGTTTTTATCAGCACTATTTACAATTGAAAATTTAATATTTATGAATTTGAAATTTTCTATATCCTGCAAGTGCCTGTATGTGTACTCTACATCTGACAATTTGAAAATAGAACCTGCACTAATAAATACATGTCGCAAAAGCAAATCAGGTTTAAATAATAACTGTTTAGATGAATAAAGGAAAGTAGAATTACTGTATTCTAAAGTGTCCTCCGGTATCGCTTCCATTTTACTAATTGGATCATAATCGGTACGGATATATACTTTTCGGATTTTATAAGGTTTAAAGGGGATTCCCTGTTTAATAGTATCCTGTTGTTGAAGAGGTGCATCTGTTTCTTTGCTGATTAACAAATAAACATCTGTCTGGTTCGTTGATAAACCGGTGTCAATTGAAAATGAAATATACTGTTGATTAAAAAAGTAATAGCCATTATTCTTCAATAGCTTATTAATCCGCTCACGTTCCTTTTGAATTAAAGAAGTTTCAAAATTGTTTCCACTATTAATAAGCGTATTCTTGGCATCATTCAGCACAATGTTGTTAATTGAATCATCAGCAACTTGATAAAAAATATTTCTAAATTTATAGGCATCGCCTGATTTGATCTCATACAAAACATTAGCCCTTTTATGCTTCTTAAAAATTATACTGTCGTTTACCAAAGCATTAAAATAGCCTTTGCTTTGCATAAAGATTTTTAATTGATCGGTGGTCTTTATTGTTAATAGAGTGTCCAGAATAACCGGTGCTTCTCCTAATGAATTTTTAACCCATCTTTTAAATTTGGTTTCTTTACCGTGATTGGCCAGATTGTAAATTCCTAAATTAAATTTAATTAATCCAAGTATTTTTCTGTTTGGCTTTTGTCTGATAAAGGTGACGGTTTCATCATATAATTCCGAACGGTTTGTTTTTATAATATTTTTGTTAAGTAAGTATTCTGATTCATTTAATCTTTTAGTGGAGTTGCAGCCTACTGAAAAAACAATGAGGGAGAAAAAAATCACCCAATTCCGACAAGGAATATTACTGTAATTGCTCATAGTTGAATCAGCGTAAAAATAGCACTATCAAATAACTTTATGATTTCTAAAAGTACTATCAGCTTCATTCGTTCGCTTCATCAGAAGAAATTTCGCCTTCAGCATCAACTTTTTATAGTGGAAGGAGAAAAAATGGTGGATGATTTATTGGTTTCTGATTTCATTATTCATTCATTATATGCCAATGAAAAATGGGAGGAGAGGCATATGAAATCCAATAGCAAGGATCTTTTGACACTTGTGAACGATAAAGTTTTAGAGCAGTTAAGCGCGCTGAAAACGGCCAATCAGGTTATTGCTGTGGTTCATCAGCCAGATTATACTTTTAATGAAATATTTGAGGAAAAAAATTACCTTGTTTTGGATGGGATAAACGATCCGGGAAATATGGGTACAATTATTAGAATTGCTGATTGGTTTGGAATTCAAGAAATATTTATTTCAAATGATTGCGTTGATCCTTTTAATCCGAAAGTGGTGCAAGCAACAATGGGCAGTTTGTTTAGAGTAAAAGTTTATGAATCAGATTTGAAAGAATTGTTTTCGATGAATAGTGAAAAGTATAAGCTGCCGGTTCTGGGAGCTATTTTGAATGGTAAGAATATTTATTCAGAGCTACTTCCTGCCAAGGGTCTATTGGTTATTGGTAATGAAAGCAGAGGTGTTAATACTGATTACCATAAATATTTTACCCATTCAATATCGATACCATCATTTAATAGAAATCAACAAGCGGCCGAATCGTTAAATGCTGCGGTTGCAACGGGAATAATATGTTCAGAATGGAATCGACACCAATCATTATAAACATTTCCTAAATAAGTTCTAAAAATATTTTATCTAATATAAACTAGCATTTGAGATACATCAAAAAACTTATTTTCTTAAAACTATTTGGATGGAGTATAACCGGTGATGTGCCTCGTGATATCAAGAAGTATTTGATAATTGTAGCACCTCATTCTAGTAATTTAGATTTTATTGTTGGTTTGTTTGTGCGATCGATACTTAAATTCAAATCAGGATTTCTTGCAAAGAAGGAATTGTTTCGATTCCCTTTCGGAATTTTATTCCGGTCGTTGGGTGGATTTCCGGTTGATCGTTCTTCAAAACATAATATGGTAGATCAAGTGGTTGAACTCATAAATACTCAGGATCGTTTTGTGCTGGCGGTTACACCTGAAGGCACTCGTAAAAATGTGACCAAATGGAAAACCGGTTTTTACCATATTGCCTTAAAGGCAAATATTCCATTGGTGCTTTCAGCAATTGATTACACTAAGCGAAATGTAAGATTTTCTGAGCCCTTTTATTTAACCGGAAATGCAAGTATAGATGCTCTTTTTATAAATAATTATTTTAAAGATGCACAAGGTAAAAATCACAAAGTCGCACCATTTGTGTTGAATGATTAAAGTCATAAAGTTTATCTTATACAATAACTATTTTTAAACCTTTCAATTCTAATATGGGAAAAACTGAAATTCATTTTTTAGGAGCAACAGGAACTGTTACAGGTTCAAAATATTTGATAAAGTCATCAGGTAAAAATATGCTGATTGATTGCGGATTGTTTCAAGGTTTAAAGGAATTACGCCTACTCAATTGGGATTACCTTCCTGTCAATGTCACTGAGATAGATTTGGTGATATTAACCCATGCTCATCTTGATCATACCGGCTATTTGCCAAAACTGGTAAAGGATGGTTTTAAGGGTAAGATAATAGGAACTGCCCCTACATTAGCCATCACAGAAATTATTCTAAAAGATAGTGCTAAAATTCAAGAGGAGGAAGCTGAACACGCTAATCATAGAGGATATTCAAAACACAAACCCGCGAAGGCGTTATATACAGTAAAGGATGCAGAACAAACGGTTTTGCACTTTAGAGAAGAAAAGGCAGAGCAATGGATTCAATTATTTGATGGCATAAAATTTCGGTATCAATACAATGGGCATATTATTGGTGCTGCATTTATAGAGCTCGATATTAATGGAAAGCTATTTGTTTTTTCAGGTGATATAGGCAGAGAAGCAGATGTTTTGCTCTTTAATCCTAAAAGACCTCAGAAAGCAGATGTTCTTTTTGTTGAAAGTACTTATGGTGATCGGCTGCATCCTAAAGAAAATGTTAAGCGACACTTAAAGCAAATTATAGAACGAACAATTAAAAAAGGTGGTTCTGTTATTATTCCAAGTTTTGTTGTTGAACGTACGCAAGTATTAATGTATATTCTTTGGCAGCTCGTAAAGGAAGGTAATTTTCAGAATATACCATTGATTATGGATAGCCCTATGGGAGCTAATGTGTTGGATGTTTTTCACAAATACACTAAATGGCACAAGCTGCAACAAGAAGAGTACACCGCTATGTGTAATGCATTTGAAATTGTGCAAGATTTTAAAGAAACACAGGCGCATATTGCAAATAAATCTTCAAAGATAATTATAGCAGGTAGCGGAATGGCTACAGGCGGACGTGTACTGACCTATTTGCAAGAATATATCGGTAAACCTGAAACTACTGTTCTTTTAGTAGGTTTTCAGGCAGAAGGAACAAGAGGGCGAAAATTATTAGAAGGCGCTCACGAGATTAAAATGTATGGAAAGTATTATTCAGTGAATGCTAAGATTGAAAATATAGTTGGATTGTCTGGTCATGCTGATCAGCAAGAACTGTTAAATTGGGTGAGTGAAATTAAAAACAAACCCGAAAAAATATTTATTGTTCATGGTGAAAAGCAAGCATCGGATACTTTGCGTGTAAAAATGAAAGATACTTATGGATGGGAATGTACTTTGCCGAAGCTTTATGATATAATTGAAGTGTAATGCTTTTCATTCAAGACAATTACTATTTAATTTAATTATATGCACTCGCGTAAGTTTTGTGTGTGGCTATGCAGCGCGGTTAACTACCCTAAAAGAAGCGGGACAAGTATTCGCCTGTTTAAAATCACTTACTCTTTTCAACTCATTCCCATTTTTACCGATTCCTGGGCAGAAGTACCTATATGCAATGCCATGCGACAGACTTACGAAAAACGAACTTGATAGTGAGAAGGAACGTTTAAGCGAGTTGGTGATAATGTGCGAATGATGCAAATTATTTCTACTATTGTGTAATATCGGCATCTTAATTAGCACCCACCTTTGACCTATAAATAAAAAGAAAAAATTTGTCTCATATGAAAAAAAACTTCACACCATATACAAAAAGATATTTTAAAGGAATTTTGATGATAGTTGCAATCACAATGGGTTTAAGGTCTTTTGTTGCAAACGCACAGTCGCCATGCAATGTAAGTGCCATCAGCTTTATTGATAAGGAATATGAAACAGAATGTGAGGGAAGCGGTGCTGTTCTTACAGCCATCCTCTTTGGCGGGCAAAGTGGTACCGTTGCCTGGTATCGAATTGGTCAGCAAATGCCTTCTTCAGCTTATTCAACCGGAAATCAGCTTTATGTTAACCCCTATTTTAATTCCGATCAGGGTGAATACATGGCAATATTTACTTCAGATACTACCGGCTGTACTGATACCACTTGGATTAATACCGACTCATTGGCTCCTCAAGTGCTGCCACAAATTCAATGGGTGCAGGATTTATGCGGTGCGGTGCAAATGAAAGCAGTTAATATCAATGACACTATTGCTAGTAATTATACTTACGATTGGAGCGATGAAAATGGAGATTTTAGTATTCACTCTCAATATATTTCAACCAATCTAAATACGGAAGCAGTTCAAATTACCAGTATTACTTACGGATGTAGCAACACTACCTGGGATTACATGCCTGTTTCACAGCTTCAGCCTCCTGCTTATCCTTACACAATAACTGTTAGCGGAGGCCCGGCACAAGTGTGCGCTGGTTACACCCGTACATACACCGCTGCGGCAGAAAGTGGTGTTAATTATAATTGGACTGTTCCTGTCGGGGCTGTTATTAATTACGGACAAGGAACACGTAGCATAAGTGTAACTTATGATGTTAATTTCGCGGGGGGACAGTTAACATTAACCAAATCCAATGCCTCCTGTTCTATTTCGCGCAGTTTGGCAATTTTAAAAGCCAAAGCACCTGTGCCGGGGGGTATTTCCGGAATTACCAAGGGTTTATGTGGAGCAACGGGATCTTATACGGTTAGCAATGTTAACGGTATCACTTACACATGGACCGTTCCGGCCGGAGCTGTTATTACCAATGGTCAGGGAACAAACACTATAACAGTTAATTTTTCTTCTTCAAATTTTACAGGAACAATTGCTGTTACAGCAACCAATAATTGCGGAACCGGTACTCCGCGATCTTTAACCGTTAAAGCAGCTCCAGAAACGCCATCGGTTATGAATGGTGCTTCCATAGTATGTTCCGGTAGCACCGGAAATTATACTATTAGCGCAGTTTCATCAGCCACTAGCTATACGTGGACAGCACCTGCCGGGTCTTATATTAAAGCCAATGGAGTTTTTTCTAATGCTAATGTACTAACAACAACTTCTACAGCGGTGGAAGTGAAATTTGGATTAGTGAGTGCTACCTCTTTGCTAAAGGTGAAGGCAAATAACGGTTGTGCAAGTGGCAGTACAAGAACCAAAGCCTTATCACCTTGCGTGCTGCGGTTAGCTGAACAAGAAAATACAAAGCAAAATTTGTGGGTCTATCCTAACCCGACTAATGGGCAGATCTCCATTAAATTCAACCTTGCTGAAGAGCAAAATGCCCACTTAATAATTGCTGATGTTGCCGGCAAAACATGTATGGAAGATGATTTAAATGCTACATCGGGATTAAACGAGTATGCGGTAAATTTGAATAAATTAGAAGCTGGAATTTATCTGCTTAAACTAATAACTTCAGAAAAAAATCAGGCTTTACAGTTTGTTAAGGAATAAGTATTGTTGAGGCATCCATCGGCAAAATTGAATAAAAAAATTTGTCGTCATATATGCACTCGCGTAGATTTTGTGTGTGGATTTGTAGCGTGGAGTTATTGTGTGTTAGATTCCCGACTTCGCGGGAATAACGCTTCCGCTAAAACAAATCGAGCCCTAATAAATAAAATGAATAAATTGGAATGACTAAGTTTGGTTTCCGTCATTCGCGCGAAGGCGGGAATCTTATCTCAAACATTTTCTTGTTAACTCCTGCACTCGCGCAAGTTTTGTGTGTGGATTTGCAGCGTGGCTAACTTGTGCGCTTGTTTTTAAATCACTTACTCTTTACAACTCACTTGCACTTTACTGATGGCAAGGCACAAGTCCCCTCACACAATGCCTCAAGGCTGACTTTCGCCAAACGAGTGTTTCAAATAAAAAATGACATAGGTCAGTTACAAATATGATTTAGGTGAGCATTCTTAAAAGAATGGTTTCTTAGAAAAAAAAGATTTTTAAGGCGCTAATGTATGTGTAGCTGAAACACATTGTTTGTTTTCAAAACAGCAGGCTTTTGTTTTGGCATCGCTTCCGCGCTGAATTAAAAGCAAGGCTAATGCAATGGCAATGAATGGAGAAACTTTGGAGAATATTTTTTTGAAACGTAAACCCACATAATTTGCAGCCAAGCTGATCATCATCATCATAGGGAATGTTCCTAAACCAAACAGGAGCATATAAAGCATGGCACCGCTTACTGAACCTGTGGATGCAGAGCCTGCAGCTGCGAGGTAAACAAAACCGCAGGGAAGCAATCCGTTTAAAGCACCTATAAAGAACAAAGAAATATAAGATTGTTTTGCAAAAAGTTTTTTGAGGCGCAGTTTCAATGGCAAGGTGTAACTAGCAGTAGTGTTGTAGATTTTCATTTTTCCTTTTTGTCCTGAGGTGAGTATAACTGTTACAATTATGATAACACCTGTGGCAACACTTAACTCACTTTGAAATCCTTTCATGGCGATGGACAAACCAATTACTCCAAATAATATTCCGATCAACACATAAGTAAAAACCCTGCCTGAATTGTAAAGCAACCTGCCAAAGAAAATACCGGATTGTGTTCCTGATTTTTTAGGAAGCATAACTGCAATAGGTCCGCACATACCTGCACAATGAAAACTGCCGAGAAATCCTAGCGTGAGTGCAGAAATGTAGAGTGCAATGTTCATTGCTTATTGAATAAATATTTTTTGCTCTTTGTAACAATCAGTTACTCCTACTTTCCAGGAACATTTTAAATCCCATGCACCTTTTGCAAGATGAGCGGTTGATATTGTTTGTTTTCCTTCAGTATCCAAGTTTAAATTTTGTTTAAAATCATTTTCGGCATGATCGGGTTTGTAAAAGGAAATTTCACCGGTAACTGTTTTTTGCTTATCCACTAAATTTATTTCAATTACTTTTTGATCGCTTACATACTGAATATTTAATTGATTACCTGCAATAGCAGTATTGCGTGTTGCATCAATTTTGGTTTGATAATTAACGGCCTCTTCATAGTAGTTGTCAACCACTAGTTGATTATCTTGCTGTGAGGCTTTTACGGCAAACAAAATCATCGATATTGCGAATACAATATACGTTGCAGCTATTCCTGTTCCCCAGTTTAGTTTCATGTTGTTTTAATTATTTGGTCCAAGAAATGATGTTTCTGTTTTATCCAGCAATTTTCCATTCGAATAAACTTCAATCTTAATTTTTGTTTTTGTTTTGGTAATAGTTGCTTTAGGAATGGTAATAAAGAAAACGCCTTGTGATACATAATCTTTCTTTAATGTGTCTATGCTGTTACCTACCCATTTAATTTCCCCTTTTGGTTCTACTAACCTAACTTCAATGGGCATATTGTCAAAAGTTTTATTTACCAATTCAATATTATAAAGATTACTTACATGCGTAGCGTCTGGTTTTTGATAAAGCTGCCCAGGAGTGCGCAATACTGTTGTTTCAATATCACTACGCATTATCAAGAGGGTGGTAAGTGTAGCCAATAAAATAAAAAGCACAACAGAATATCCAATAATTCGATTGGTTACTTTGAATTTGATTCCTTTACTGATTGCATTCTCACTGGTGTACCGAATAAGTCCATGAGGCTTGTGTACCTTATCCATAATGTCATTGCAAGCATCTATACACGCAGTGCAATTGATGCACTCCAATTGTGTGCCGTTTCTGATATCAATACCAGTGGGACAAACATGAACACATTGATGGCAATCGATGCAATCGCCAGTTGTATGTTCAGTACCTTTTTGCAATTTACCGCGTGGTTCGCCTCTTTTATAGTCATAGGCAATCACCACTGAATTGGGGTCAAGTAATACACCTTGCAATCGACCATACGGACACACCACTAAACAAACCTGTTCGCGAAAACGAGCATACACTCCGTAAAAAACGCCTGTAAATAACAGTATAGATACTAATCCTGCGGTGTGATTTGCCGGGTCATCACTTACTATATGTTTCCATTGGTCAAAACCAATAATGTAGGCCAGGAAAGTATTTGAAATAATAAATGCAATGAAAAAGAATGTAAGATGCTTGGAAGTTTTCTTGATTATTTTTTCGGTATCCCATGGATGATTGTCCAATGCCTTTTGTTGCATCATGTCACCTTCGATAAAATATTCGATTTTACGAAAAACCATTTCCATAAATACGGTTTGCGGACAGGTCCAGCCACACCACAGCCGTCCGAAAAGGGCAGTGAACAATGCAATGAAAACAATGAATGTGAGCATGGCTAAAACAAAAAGAAAAAAGTCTTGTGGAAAAAATGCAATTCCAAACAACACAAATTTTCGCTCAATTACATTGAGCAACATAAATGGATGTCCATGGATTTTTATCAGCGGTAAAGTGAAAAAAATAAGCAGGAAAATATAACTTACAATAGTACGCGACCGGTAATGTTTACCTTTTGGTTTCTTAGGATAGATCCATGAGCGTTTTCCATCTGCAGAAATGGTTGAAATGCTATCACGAAATGATTCATCTTTGAATCCGTTTTTTGCAGAGGTTTCCAATTTGTTATTTTATTTTACTTCAGAAATTTTATCCGAAACACTTGTTGAATCGGTATTAGATTTTGCTGTAGAATCTACTGCAGCCGAAGTTTCTTCCGCCCATTTATCGCCCTGTGGCTCTTTTGGACCTACCGGGTTACTTCCCTTTAAAGTCAAAATATAACTTGCCACTTGTTGCATTTGCTTTGGTGATAATTGATTTTTCCAACTAATCATTCCTTTTGCTGGAACCCCTTCTGAAATAGTTGTAAAAAGATTTTTCACCCCACCACCATGCAGCCAATATTCATCGGTTAAATTAGGCCCTACTTGCCCTCCTGCATCGGCACGATGGCAGGCAGCACATAACTTTACAAAAGTTTCCTTGCCATTGTTAATTGATTCTGCATCAGCTAATAAAACCACATTGGCTTCATTAATATTTTCTGAGCTGGCTTTCATTCGTTCTTCTTTCTCTTTTGCTGCAACAGCCAGTTCTTTTTTGTATTCATTTAATTGAACCTCACCTGATCCCATCACATGATAGTTGATTAAATAAACCAATCCGAAAACAATGGTAAAGTAGAATCCGTATTTCCACCAGGGAGGAAGATTATTATCCAATTCATGTATTCCATCGTAATCATGATCGAGCAATACATCTTTCTCCTTTTCAACCGGAACGCTATCTAACATTTTAAGATAAAACTTCCATAAAAAGGAAGGTTCTTTTACTGTTTCGACTTCAGCATCTGAAGAAGCTGTTTCGGCTTTTGGCGAAAGTGCTTTTATTAATTGCATGTTGGCTCGTAATAGAACAAACAATGTGATCACTATGATAAGAAATAAAAATCCGAACAGGTAGAGGTTTGAGTTCATAGCCCAATCTGGAATTTGTGTTGCTGTAGATGTCACGGGTGTGCTTTGAGCTGACGCACCTAATGAAATAAATGCAAACAATAAAGCGATGATTGTTTTTTTATTGCTTGATGCTAAACTCTTACTTAAACTAATATTGATTTTTGTTAAACCAATTATTGTGGCTAACATAATTATTAGTATGAATGCCACCAGAAACAACGTTGGGTTGTTTAACATTTCGCCTGATATGGGTGCTGCAGTTTCTGTAGATGCAGCGTATAAGGACTGTGCTGTTGCCATTAATAGAAATAGGAGAGTAGCGGCTATTTTTTGAGTGTATCTTGTTTTCACGTTCATATTTATAAACTTAGAGGTTGTTCGTTTTCATTTAAAGGCATTTTGCTAATGCTATCAAAATCTTCTTTTTTTGATTTCATTACCCAAACAGTAATGACGGAAAAAAATACAAAGAAAACGATGACAGAAAATACAGGATACATACTTACCCCTTCAATGCTTGATAAAACTTCTTTATACATATTGCTTTTTATTTTGACTGTTCAACTAATTTTTCACCTTTTATATCGGTACCTAATCTTTGTAGATAGGCGATTATTGCAATTATTTCTTTATTGCCCATTACCTTAATTCCATCTTTACCTAAATCACTCGCAATTGTATTAGCTTGTTTCATTAAATCTGCGTTTGCCTTTACATCATATCCTTCTGGATAAGGAACTCCTAGCGTTTGCATAGCACGAATCTTTGCAGCTGTTGTTGAAGTATCCAAATCATCTTCAATCATAAATGCATATGGAGGCATGATACTTCCTGGCGACATGGTGCGAGGATCTTCCATGTGATTGTAGTGCCATGAATGAGGATATTTATTTCCCTCTCTATGCAGATCGGGTCCTGTACGTTTGCTTCCCCATTGAAACGGGTGGTCGTAAACAAATTCACCTGGTTTGGAATATTCTCCATATCGTTCGGTTTCAAAACGGAACGGACGTATCATTTGTGAGTGACAGGTGTAACAACCTTCTCTGATATAAAGATCTCGTCCCTGCAATTCGAGTGGTGTATAGGGTTTAACACTTGCAATGGTTGGAACATTAGATTTTACCATAAATGTTGGGATGATTTCGACCATTCCACCAATAAGTATTACAACTAAACTGAAAATTAGTAATTGAACCGGTCTGCGTTCAATCCAGCGATGCCAGTGACCACCATCATGTGGTACATAATTCTTTTCAAGTGCAGCAGCTTCTGCCGGTTCATTTGCAATCAATGATCCTGACTTAATGGTTTTAGTAAGATTGTATACCATCGTTAATGCTCCGGTTAGATATAAAAATCCACCAAATGCACGTAACATATACATGGGTACTATCTGTACCACTGTTTCTAAAAAATTAGGATAACGTAATACTCCATCTTCGGTAAATTCTTTCCACATAAAATGCTGTGTGAATCCCGCCCAATACATTGGAACCGCGTAGAAAAGGATTCCCAATGTGCCAATCCAGAAATGGAATCCGGCCAATTTTTTGGAGAATAATTGCGTATTGTAAATACGTGGTATGAGCCAATATAAAATGCCGAATGTTAAGAAACCATTCCATCCCATTCCTCCAATATGAACGTGACCAATAATCCAATCAGTAAAATGTGCTACAGCATTTACGCTGCGTAATGAAAGCAACGGTCCTTCGAATGTTGACATACCATAAGCTGTTACTGCAACCACAAAAAACTTTAATTCAACATTATCACGTACACGATCCCATGCTCCGCGCAATGTAAGTAATCCGTTAATCATACCTCCCCATGATGGAGCAATCAGCATAACAGAAAAAACAACTCCAAGCGACTGCGCCCAATCAGGTAGTGCGGTGTACAATAAGTGATGCGGCCCTGCCCAGATGTACAAAAAGATAAGTGCCCAAAAATGTATAATCGATAAACGATAGGAGTAAACAGGACGATTAACCGCTTTAGGTAAATAATAGTACATCAAACCTAAATAGGGTGTTGTTAGAAAAAATGCAACTGCATTATGACCATACCACCATTGCACCAACGCATCCTGAACACCGGCATAAACAGAATAGCTTTTAAAAAGAGTTACTGGTAACTCCATTGAATTTACAATATGCAGTACTGCAACTGTAACTACTGTAGCGATATAAAACCAAATGGCTACATATAAATGGCGTTCTCTTCTTTTTATAATTGTACCAAACATGTTGATTCCGAAAGTCACCCATATTAAAGCAATAGCAATATCAATCGGCCACTCAAGTTCAGCATATTCTTTGCCTGCTGTTATTCCAAAAGGTAAGGTTAACGCAGCGCTAACAATAATCAACTGCCATCCCCAAAAATGTATTTTACTTAGTGCATCACTATACATTCGGGCTTTTAGCAATCGTTGTAGTGAGTAATATACGCCCATAAACATGCCATTTCCCACAAAGGCAAATATGATGGCGTTGGTATGCAAGGGTCTTAACCTGCCAAAGGAGGTGTGTGCATCAAAGTTTAATCCCGGAAAGGGAAGCTGCAATGCAACAAGCAATCCAACCAGCATGGCAACAATACCCCATACCATTGTTGCAATGGCAAAGTCTCTAACTATTTTGTTGTCGTAATTAAATTTTTCTAAAGTCATATTGTGATAGTAAGTTTAGGATTTTCGTTTTTTATGTTTGTATTATCAGGTAATTTAATTTCTTTTTCTTCAACGCTATTGAGCGGATTGTCAAATAGAATTCTCACTGATGGTGTATAATCGTCTTCGTATTGATTGTTTTTTACTGCCCAAAAAAAGGCCGCCAAAAAGCCGGATGCAATAAGTAAACTGGCTGTGATTAAAACAATGATTACACTCATAGATGGAATGACAAAAATATTTTGCTTGTAAAAGTTAATTTATGATAGAAATTAGCTGAAAACATGATAAAAGTCATATTACTTAAATTGGAGTTTTCGCCCCTTAATTGTACTTGCTGCCATAGTAAACAGAACCAGACTGATAGTGCTGATAGGCATTAGAATGGCAGCAATAACCGGTGAAAGTGTTCCTGTTACGGCAAAGGATAGACCAACAAAATTGTAGAGCAGTGAAATTATAAAACTGATAATTATAATTGTAACAGCTGATTTCGCATACTGAAGCAACTGGGGCAGTTTTTCTAATTCCGATGCATGCATAATGGCATCACTTGCCGGTGTAAAGCTGTTAGCACTTTCTGTGATGGAGATTCCAACATCACTTTGCAAAAGTGCACCTGCATCATTTAATCCATCGCCCAACATCAAAACCTTTGAATGTTTTTGATGTGCTTGCCTGATATAATCCAGTTTGTCATTTGGATTTTGATTGAATTTTAAAGTGGCCTTATTATGAAATATGGAGTTTAATTGCTCTTTTTCATTTTCATTATCACCTGTTAATACAGTAATTGAATATTTTTTGCGGATTAGCGAAAGAGCCACCTGTAGAATGCCCTTGCGGTAAGTATTGCTAAATACAAAGTACCCAACAAATTGGTCATCAAAACTGATAAATACTTTAGTGCCTTCGATTATTTGATTAGTCGACAATAAACAATTAGCATATTTCATGCTACCTGCTTTAATTTTTTTTCCGTTAACAACAGCACTCACACCTTGGCCAGTTTCCTCAGTAAAGTTCGCAACATCATAAAAGGAGTTAAGACCCATTTGTTTAGTTAATATTTTGCTTAAAGGATGTGAGGATTGACGTAAAAGTGAATACAGCATTTTGTTGTCCGTTTCATTTAATTGGCTGCCGATGTAATGTATCCTTGCGTGAGCGCTTTCGGTTAGCGTTCCGGTTTTATCAAACACCACCGAATCGATGTCTGCTAACTTCTCTAATACATGATAATTGCGAAGATAAATTTTGTGTTTGCCTAGTATTCTTATTATGTTGCCATAAGTAAAAGGTGCCGACAACGCTAGCGCACAAGGACAAGCAATTACAAGTACTGCAGTAAACGCATTTATGGCTTTATGTATATCTGTTTTCCACCAATAGGCTGCAGATATGCAGGCAATTAACATTGTAACAATTATAAACCATTTGCTGATTGATTGTACGATGAATTCGAAGCGGCTCTTTTGATTTGTTGAAATAGTACGATCCCAAAGCTGTGTTAAATTACTTTGAGAAACTTCTTTTGTTACTTGCAATTCAATAATGCTTCCAGTTTGCCTTCCTCCTGCAAAAATGGTATCTCCGGGTTGAGCTGGTAGCGGAATGGATTCTCCGGTTACAAAGTGATAATCGATGCTTGCTTGTCCTTTTAATAGCATTGCATCCACCGGTATAATTTCGTTGTTGCGAATGATAATCCGATCATTCACTTTAAGCTCATTCACTAGCACTTCTTTTTCTATCCCATTTTTAATAGTGCTAACGGCAATTGGGAAATAGGATTTATAATCACGGTCAAACGCCAAACTATCGAAAGTGTAATCTTGAAACCATCTTCCAATCAGCATAAAGAATACTAGTCCGCTACCGCTATCCAAAAATCCGGCTCCGGTATGCGTAAGAATTTCATAAGCGCTTCTTAAAAAAATTACTGCAATTCCAATGGCAATAGGAATATCGATTGATGTAGCTTTATGTTTAATCGATCTGAATGATTGTATAAAAAATTCTGAAGTGCTGTAAAAGAATACTGGCAACGAAATCAGCAGATTCATATAACTAAAAAAATTCTTTAAACCGGCATCAATAATTTTTCCGGAGGAGAAATATTCCGGAAAACTAAGCATCATAATATTGCCAAAACAAAATCCGGCAATACCAATCCGAATAATTCGCCCTTTATTTACTTTTTGCTTTTCCTTATGCTGAACCGAATCCAGATTGATTGCAGGTTCGTAGCCAACACTGGTAAGCAGATCAACAATAGTGCGTAAAGAAGTTTTGCTTTCATCAATAACAAGTGCAATTTCCTTTTTAAGAAAATTTACGCGAGATTGTAGTACTCCATTATTAGCACTTTTAAAATTTTCGAGCAGCCAAATACAACTGCTGCAATGTATGGATGGAATATGAAAAGTAATGTGAATTTCACTCTTGTTTCTAAAGCTAATTAGTTTCTCTTTAATAGAATCGTCATCAAGGAAATTAAATCGTTTGCCTGTTAATACTGTTTGTTTAATGCCCGGGCTTTTGTTTAAATCATAATAGCCACATAAATTATTCTCATTCAATATTTCAAAAACCAACTTGCAACCAATACAACAAAAATGCTTGCCTTCGCTGGTAATACGTTCTTCTTTGCATTCATCACCACAGTGATAACAAATTATTTGCTCTAGAATTTCGGCCATTATTAAAATTTTCGGATACAATATTAATAAGCCTAAAAAATAGCTTAATTGATTTTTATCCTTAATTTTTATGATTTATATCATGAAATAATTTTGCTTAATAATAAATCTTTGCAGCTGAATTTATCCGAAATGTTTATACAACAAATTTATACTGGGTGTCTGGCACAGGCAAGTTATTATATTGAATCAAATGGTGAGGTGGCAGTAATTGATCCTATACGGGAAACTGAGCCTTATTTAAAATTGGCCGAAAGTAGAAATGCCAGTATAAAGTACATTTTTGAAACGCATTTTCATGCTGACTTTGTTTCCGGTCATTTAGATCTGGCGGAGCAAACACATGCCAGTATTGTTTTTGGACCACAGGCAAAGCCTTCTTATAAGGCCACAATCG
The DNA here is from genome assembly GCA_031409815.1 of Bacteroidota bacterium. GTDB lineage: Bacteria > Bacteroidota > Bacteroidia > AKYH767-A > OLB10 > JANLUX01. Next base: position 7,778 of record JANNXV010000061.1, on the reverse strand, counting down.
CAGCGCACAATCAATTGTTTAAATTGGGTAACTGTACCATAAAGTTATTGCATACTCCCGGACATACTATTGAATCATCATGTCTTTTGTTGATAGATGAAAATGGTAATGATTATGCTGTTTTTACTGGTGATACATTATTTGTTGGTGACGTGGGACGCCCTGATTTAATGAGTGGAAGTCTTGACAAATCAGCATTGGCTTCTCATTTGTTTGATTCAATAAATAATGAAATCTTGCCACTTAAAGATGAAGTAATTGTTTATCCCGGACACGGAGCCGGTTCAGCTTGTGGAAAAAATCTTGGACTGGAAAAATATTCTACCATTGGAGAACAAAAGAAACTTAATTATGCATTACAGCCAATGTCGAGGCAGAGCTTTATTGAAGCTGTTACATCAAATTTAAATACTCCTCCTGCCTATTTTTTTAAAGACGCAGGAATTAATAAATCAGGCTATGATAATTTACAAACTGTATTAAGGAATAATTGCATCGCACTTTCCTTAAAGGATTTTCAAGCTTCCATTAGCAAAGGCGCAATAATTATTGACACGCGTGAGGCCAGAATATTTTCTGATGGATTTGTACCTGGTTCAATTAACATTGGTCTAAAGGGAAATTTTGCCCCTTGGGTAGGAGCATTGATTGATATGAATAAGGAAATTGTTTTTATAGCTGAGCAAGGAATGGAAACTGAAGTTGTTACCAGGCTTGCACGAATTGGCTATGAAAATGTGAAAGGGTTTTTAGGAGGTGGATTTAGTACCTGGCTTGCTTCGGGTATGAATTTCGACACAATAAAAAATGTAGAAGCAGAAGATTTTTATTTTTATTATGAAAGCAAAGAGTATTTGCCAGTAGATTTTAGAAGTTACAACGAGTCAAAAAAGGTGCACTTGCAGCATGAAATTAATATTCCTTTGGAAGGCTTGTTTAATCATATAGTAGAATTTGATAAGGATAGGACGTATTTATTATTCTGTAAGGGAGGTTATCGTTCCATGATTGCTGCTTCCATTTTAAAAGCTAAAGGATTTAATTTGCTTATTAACATAGAAGGAGGAATTGATAAAATTAAGGAATGTAGCCCCGAGCTAGTATTTACTTTGAATTAATTTTTAGCGACTTTGATTAATTATGAAAAATGAGATTCAAATAAAACAAGACACTACCATTCGTCAATTACAATTGACTTTTAATAAACTTTATCCTTTTCTAAAATTAGAGTTTTTTAAAGAGCCACATAAAGCTGGCAAGGGCACGGCTCGAAATAAAATGATTGAAAGCAATGCTAAGCTTTCGCAAATACAAGCTGTAAAGAGTTTCGGTAAAATAACTTTGTCCGTTGATATAACTGTAAGGGAAATGGAATCCATATTTCATCAAAAGTTTGGTTTGTATGTGCAGGTCTTTCGCAAGTCAGGCAATATTTGGTTAGAGACATCTGCTACCGACAACTGGACATTGGTTCAACAAAATGAGGAAGGTGAAAGTTTAGCAAAGCATTGGAAACTGGAAAGGGAAAATTCTGATGATCATGATATCTATTGACTGACTTTTCCATTAAAGAAAGCGTACTTTTTAATAAACCAATCTAATTCTTAAAAATTATATTCTTTTCTTTAGCGTTAATTAAGTCGTTGATTGTTGTTTTGGTTAGCATATTTCTTAAATCAGTTCTGATTTTTTTTATTTGTTCGTGCAAAGGGCAGGGTTTAATTTCAGAACAATTTTTAAAACCAAGAGCGCAGTTGGTATAAATAGCGTCTCCATCAATTATATCAACAATCTTACTAAGGTGAATTTTAGATAGGTTGGAGGGTAGTATATAATAACCACCAGCGTTACCTTTTGCAGATTTTACAATTTCATTAGCTGATAGTTTTTGAAGAATTTTTGCTGTAAATGCAATAGGAGAATCAATGGCATTTGCAATATCACCAATACTCCTTTTAGTGTCATTATCAGAATTTATGGCTAGATAAACTACTGCTTTAATTGCGTATTCACAGGACTTTGAAAACATCGGTATAAAATTACATCATTTCTAAGTTGATTAATCTTTTTCGATTGCTTTTACACGACATTGATGATATGTTTTTAATCATGCTATTTCATGATTTTTATCATATCGGATATTATTGTCCGATATGAAATATTGATTTAATTTGCCCTGTTAAATAGTTGGAAAGTAACATGTATTACACTTTAAATAATGGGTTCATCTTAACTCCTTTTGCTTACAAGCTAATTCTTCAATTACTACTCAATAGATAAATTAAATTTCAAACTTAAATTACTAATTATGAAAAAAGTACAAATGTTAACACTTCTTATTGCAGGAATGGCCTTGATTTATGCCTGTGGTGGCAGCGAAAAAAAGGAAGGACCAAAAGAAACATTTAACGCTTCAGATGTATATGGAGATGAGAAATCTGATAAAGAAGCTGAAAAGGCTGCTAAAGAATCAAGAGGTGTTGGCAAATTCACCAATGTAGAAATACCCGCAACACTTGACAAAGTGATGGCAGAATCGGGTCTTAAGGTTTATGATTTAAAATGTTCGGCTTGTCACAAGTTGACAGAAGAGAAATTGGTTGGTCCGGGATGGAAGGATGTTACTGCTCGCAGAAAGGCAGAATGGATTATGAATTTTGCTACTAATACAGATGAGATGATTGACAAAGATCCGGCTGCTCAAGCTATGTTAGAAGAATGTATGGTAAGAATGCCGAATCAAAGTTTAAGTGATGCTGATGCCAGAGCAGTTTATGAGTTTATGCGCAAAAATGACGGAGTTAAATAAAAATTTATACTAACTATAATTAAATAATAACTTACATGAAAAAGAAAATTTTAAGTCTTGCATTAATTGCTTCAACAGCTATGTTGATGCATTCCTGTAAACCACAAGGGCCTTCAAAGGCAATTAGTGGTGATGCAGCAGAAAAAGCATACGTTGCCCCGGGTAAGTATGATCAGTTTTATAATTTTGTTTCCGGTGGTTTCAGCGGACAAATTAGCGTTTATGGTTTACCATCAGGTCGTTTGCTGCGTGTTATTCCGGTGTTTTCTGTTGACCCCGAAAAAGGTTGGGGCTTTAGTGAGGAAACTAAACCGATGTTAAATACTTCGCATGGCTTTGTGCCTTGGGATGATTTGCATCATATCGCATTATCTGAAACGGATGGTATTCAGGATGGTCGCTGGGTTTTTGGAAATGGTAATAACACTCCGCGTATAGCACGTATTGATTTGAAAACATTTCGCACTAATGAAATAATCGAAATACCAAACAGTGGTGGTAATCACTCTTCACCATTCATAACTGAAAATAGTGAATATGTTGTTGCAGGTACTCGTTTTAGTGTTCCTATGGATAACACAAATGGTGATGTTCCAATTAATACGTACAAAGAAAATTTCAAGGGCACGGTAAGTTTTATTGGTATTAATAAGGAGTCTGGTGCAATGAATATTGCTTTTCAAATTCAATTGCCAGGTGTTAATTTCGATTTAGGTCGCGCAGGTAAAGGTAAATCGCATGGCTGGTTTTTCTTTAGCTGTTACAATTCTGAAAGAGCAAACACCTTGTTAGAGGTAAATGCTTCGCGCAAGGACAAAGATTTTATTATGGCAGTTAATTGGAAAAAAGCGGAAGAGTATGTAAAAGCTGGTAAGGCGCAAAAGCGTTCGGTAGCCTATGCGCATAACGTATATAGTGAAAAAACGCACAGTGCAACTTCAACTATTGAAAAGGAAGTATTGGTTTTGGATCCCAAAGATTGTCCTGATATGGTTTACTTTATGCCATGTCCTAAATCGCCACATGGTTGTGATACCGACCCAACAGGTGAGTACATTGTAGGTAGTGGCAAGTTAGCTGCAATCATACCTGTTTTCTCTTTCACTAAAATTCAAAAAGCTATTGCTGATAAAAATTATGATGGAGATTATGAAGGAATTCCTGTTTTGAAATATGATGCCGTTTTACATGGCGAAGTTAAAAAGCCAGGCTTAGGCCCATTACATACCGAGTTTGATGATGCAGGTAATGCATACACTTCTTTTTTCGTATCAAGCGAAGTAGTAAAATGGAGAATTAACGACTTAACAGTTTTAGATCGCGTGCCTACCTATTATTCTGTAGGTCACTTATGTATACCTGGTGGTCCAACTAAAAAACCTTGGGGTAAATATTTAATAGCTTATAATAAAATTACAAAAGATCGCTATTTACCTACTGGTCCTGAACTTGCTCAAAGTGCACAGTTGTTTGACATCAGTGGTGATAAGATGAAACTGATTTTAGACTTCCCAACAATTGGTGAGCCGCATTATGCCGAAGCGATTCCTGCTGATTTAGTTTCGAAAAACTCTACTAAGATTTTTAAGATAGAAGAGAACACACATCCATTTGTAGCAAAAGGAGAGAAAGAGGCAAAAGTGGAACGCAAAGGCAATGAAGTTCATATTTACATGACTGCAATTCGTTCGCACTTTGTACCTGATAATATTGAGGGTGTTAAAATGGGTGATGTAGTTTATTTCCATGTTACTAATCTTGAACAAGATTGGGATGTGCCACATGGCTTTGGTGTAAAGGGTGCAAATAATGCTGAGTTACTTATAATGCCGGGTGAGACACAAACTCTTTCTTGGAAACCAAATCGTACCGGGGTTTTTCCAATGTATTGTACAGATTTTTGCTCAGCATTGCATCAAGAAATGCAAGGTTATATAAGGGTTAGTCCTGCAGGATCTAATGTACCAATATCGTTTAGCACAGGTACTAATCAACCAAAAGAAACGGTAGCAAAATAATTATTAATCATAAAAGAGAGAAGAAGTTATTGTTAAAATTGACTTCTTCTCTTTTAAAAAAAATATAATCAAAATGAAAAACATAAAATTAGTTTTCGCATCAATGATTGTTGCATCGTTTATGGCTTGCAACTCATCCACAACAGAAACTACTCAAGAAACTGCTACTAGTGAAGCTCCAGCTTCTGGCGGTCAAGAGGCGGTTGTGGATAATGATTCACAAAAGGATATTGTAAAAATTGCCGTTGGTTCACCTGATCATACAACCTTAGTTGCAGCATTAACTCAAGCTGAATACGTAAATGATATTGCAAACGCAGGGCCATTTACTGTATTTGCTCCAACAAATGCAGCTTTTGATAAGTTACCTAAAGGTACCGTTGAAGATTTAATGAAACCTGAGAACAAAGAAAAGCTACGTGAAATTTTAGAGTACCATGTTTCTGTTGGTGGTTACAAACAAGAATACCTAACCGATGGTCAAACTATTAATCAGGCAAATTTAAAAGACATCACCATTAATATTAAAGATGGTAAGATGATGGTTAACGGAAAAGCAAACGTCCTTGCTACAATTCCTGCAGCAAATGGAGTTGTATATGTTATAGATGAAGTGCTTTTACCACCAGCTGATAAATAGTAATTTTTAAGTAAGCCCTCTCCAATGAGAGGGCTTTTTAATTAATAAATTCTAATTATGAAAAAGTTAAGTACCATTTCGAGAGTAATTATTGCGCTGGGATCACTATCAATAATTGCTGCTTACTATTTACCTGTGTGGCGTATTGATTTATTTGCACCGCAATATCCGGAAGGTTTGGTAATGAAAATATGGTTGAATAACCTTAGCGGAGACGTTGAGATCATCAACGGGTTAAATCATTATATCGGCATGAAGAAAATTGGTGTGGATATGTTTCCTGAATTTAAATTCATGGTTTATTTAGTTGCAGGATTTATTGCATATGGATTATCAATTGCTTTTACCGGAAGCAGAAAACTTTTATTCAGCTATTTAGTTGTTTCTGCTATTGGAGGAGTTTTAGCGCTAGTTGATTTCTACAAATGGGGTTATGATTATGGTCACAATTTAAATCTTGATGCGCCAATTAAGGTGCCGGGCATGGGTTATCAACCGCCATTAATTGGTCACAAACAGCTGCTTAACTTTGATGCGTATTCAATGCCTGAAACGGGAGGTTATATAATTATTGCTGTAGTATTTATTTCAGGTTTAATTTGGTTTATTGAAAAACGAAAATCTAATTCTTAAGTTATTTATGAGACTACTATTGTGTTTTTCGATACTACTTCTTTTTTCTTGTAGCAATTCGCCACAACCAATCAGCTATGGTAAAGATGAATGCAGCGATTGTAAAATGTCGATAATTGACAAAAAATTTGGAGCAGAATTAATTTCAGTAAAAGGAAAGATCTATAAATTCGATGATATATGTTGCATGGTACAATTTTTAATTTCCGATAAAATTGAGCAAAGTGAAATTGAAAAGATATTGGTTATTAACTATCAACAGGAAGAGGAATTTCTGGATGCTAAAATAGCAACCTATTTTATGAGTGAAGATTTACATTCACCTATGGGTGGAAATACTGCTGCCTTTAAAACAAAAAACGAGGCAGAAAGCTTTAAAGGAAATAAAGTAGGCACTTTTTTGACATGGAATGAAGTAAGCATCAAATTGAATTAAAATGAAACGCTCGCTCTATTGCTTCTTTCCGTTTCTGTTACTTTCTATAAGTGGTTTTTCAAATAGCATTTTTGTAGGTAAAAATTATCCCATTAAAAGAATTAAACAAGCCATTGAACTTTCAAAATCGGGTGATACGCTATTTATCACAGCTGGATTTTATAAAGAAGGAAATATTGTAATCTCAAAGTCATTGAAAATTATTGGCATTAATAATCCGGTAATTGATGGTGAAAAACGGTTTGAAATATTTACCATTTCAGCACCCGATTTCTTAGTTAAAGGAATTACCTTTCAAAATTCGGGTTACTCATCAATGAATGATTATGCTAGTATAAAGGTGATTGATGCCAACAATTTTACTTTGGAAAATAATATCATTCGAAACGCCAGTTTTGCAATTCACATATCGAACTGTGCGGGCCTGACCGTTAAGAATAATACTATTGTAGGCTCACCACGTGAAGAACAGAATACAGGAAATGGTATTCATCTTTGGAAGTGCAATCATGCCAACATCATCAACAATAAAATTTCAGGTCATCGCGATGGAATTTATTTTGAATTTGTAACTCAATCAACTATTAATGGTAACTACAGCACTATGAACATTCGTTATGGATTGCATTTTATGTTTTCAAATGATGATTCCTATACAAATAATACTTTTAAAGAGAATGGGGCAGGAGTAGCTGTAATGTTTTCACACCATGTTAAAATGTTGGGCAATACTTTTGAAAAAAATCTTGGTGGATCAGCTTATGGAATTTTGTTGAAAGAAATTTCGGATGGTACTATCTGTAACAATACTTTTTTGAATAATACGATTGCAATTTATATGGAAGGCACTAACCGTATAATTGTTACTCAAAATAAGTTTAAAAAAAATGGATGGGGTTTTAGGATACAAGCCAGTTGCAGTGATATAACCGTAAGAAAAAATATATTTTCAGGTAATACATTTGATGTTGCAACCAATGGTTCGCTAGTGCTAAATACTTTCGACAATAACTATTGGGATAAATATGAGGGCTATGATTTAAATCGTGATGGCATTGGAGATATCCCGTTTCATCCGGTAAGTTTGTATTCTATGGTTGCGGAAGAAATGCCATTTAGCATTATGTTATATCATAGCTTTATGGTGATGTTGCTTGAAAAAACAGAGAAAGCAATTACAAGTATTACACCGGAAAATTTTTTAGATAAAAAGCCCCTCATGAAATCGCCAGTAATATGATT
>JANNXV010000060.1:0-8434 GCA_031409815.1 Bacteroidota bacterium | reverse complement strand
AATATTTACTAACGATGACGAGCTGGCGTCTCAATTACGCATCATTGCCAATCATGGTCAAACTGTACTTTATCATCATGATGAAATTGGCGTTAACTCAAGGTTAGATAGTATTCAGGCAGCAATACTTAGAATTAAGTTACGTCATCTTGATCAGTATGCTGCTGCGCGCCAGAAAGCAGCCGCCTTTTACGACAAGGCATTCAGCAATAATGCTAAAATAAAAACTCCGGTTCACCACAAAATGTCGACCCATGTTTTTCATCAATACACATTGCTATTGAATGGTGTTAGCCGAACAGCATTAAAAGAACATCTTGCTACAAAAGGAATTCCATCCATGATTTATTATCCAATTCCATTGCATATGCAAAAAGCATACATGGATCCACGCTATAAACATGGCGATTTTCCGGTAACAGAAAAATTGTGCAATCAGGTAATATCGTTACCAATGCACACCGAATTGGCTGACGATGATTTGCAGTTTATCTGCGACAGTGTTCTTGAATTTGTAAATAAGTAATTTTCTGTAACCCTTAACACGCTTTTTAGTATAATGGGGGTATACTGATAAAAGATAAAATAATATGAATATAGCAGTTGTTGGTACAGGGTATGTTGGCTTAGTAACAGGAACCTGTTTTGCCGAAATGGGAAACCATGTAATTTGTGTTGATATAGATGCAAATAAAGTGGAGCGTATGCGCAATGGTCAAATCCCCATTTACGAGCCGCACTTGGATGTGTTATTTGAACGAAACATACGTCAAGGTCGTTTGGAATTCACCACTCAGTTAGAAGATGCAATAGCAGATGCAAGCATCATTTTTTTAGCATTGCCTACACCTCCTGGCGAAGACGGTTCAGCCGATCTTTCCTATGTATTGGGAGTGTCAAGTCAATTAGGAAAACTAATTAAGGAATACAAAATTGTAATCAATAAAAGTACCGTGCCGGTTGGAACTGCTGAAAAAGTGCGCGAAGCAATTGCAAAAAATTGCAGTGTGCATTTTGATGTCATTTCTAATCCCGAATTTTTACGTGAAGGATTTGCAGTGGATGATTTTATGAAGCCAGATCGTGTAGTAATTGGAACTCGTTCAGAAAAGGCAAAAAAAATAATGAGCGATTTATATGCTCCATTTGTTCGTCAGGGAAACCCGATTTATTTTATGGACGAACGCTCGTCAGAACTTACAAAATATGCAGCCAATGCATTTCTTGCAACCAAAATTACTTTTATGAATGAGGTGGCCAATCTTTGTGAAAAAGTAGGCGCTAATGTAGATGCGGTTAGAATAGGAATTGGTTCTGATAGTAGAATTGGTAAACGATTTTTGTTTGCAGGCATTGGTTACGGTGGAAGTTGTTTTCCAAAAGATGTACAAGCATTATACAGAACCTCGTCTGACTTTGGCTACGATTTTAAAGTGCTAAACTCGGTAATGCAAGTTAACGAAGAACAAAAATCAGTGCTGGTAAAAAAACTAAGTAACTATTTTGATGGCAACTTAGCTGGTAAAAAAATTGCTATTTGGGGATTGGCTTTTAAACCCGATACCGATGACATACGCGAAGCGCCTGCATTATATATTATTCAGGAACTATTGGCAGCAGGAGCTTCTATCACAGCATTTGATCCTGAAGCAATGGAGAATGTGAAACGCAGTATTGGTGATAGCATTCAATATTCAAACGACCCTTACGATGCATTACAAGAAGTTGACGCATTGTTAATCGCTACAGAATGGTCGCTATTCCGTACACCGGATTTTGATAAAATGAAACAGCTGATGAAGCAACGTGTAATTTTTGACGGGCGTAACTTATATGATCTTCAACGCATGACTGAAATCGGATTCTATTATAATAGCATCGGTCGCGAACCGGTAAATCCAACTATTCCTGCATTTTCATAATAGAAGGTCTTTTAGCAGTAATCCACAAACATTATAGTTAGCAATTATTTTATCTAATGAGCAATAAACGAATACTTATTACAGGTGCAGCCGGCTTTTTAGGATCGCATTTATGTGATCGATTTATCAAAGAAGGATACGATGTGGTAGGAATGGACAACCTGATTACCGGTGACCTAAAAAATATTGAGCATTTGATGAAGCTTAAAGAATTTGAATTCTATCATCATGATGTAAGTAAGTTTGTATTTGTTCCGGGTCAGCTGGATTACATTCTACACTTTGCCTCACCCGCCAGCCCTATCGATTATTTAAAAATTCCTATTCAAACATTAAAAGTAGGATCGCTTGGCACGCATAATTTACTTGGACTGGCAAGAGTTAAGAAAGCAAGAATTTTAGTAGCTTCTACTTCTGAAGTTTATGGCGACCCTACTGTTCATCCTCAAACCGAAGATTATTGGGGTAATGTAAATCCGATTGGTCCACGTGGTGTATATGATGAAGCCAAACGTTTTCAGGAAGCTATCACAATGGCCTACCATACTTATCATAAACTGGAAACACGAATAGTGCGTATTTTCAATACGTATGGCCCTCGTATGCGATTAAATGACGGCCGAGTGCTTCCTGCCTTTATCGGGCAGGCGCTACGTGGCGAAGACTTAACCATATTTGGTGATGGGAGTCAAACACGTTCTTTCTGTTATGTTGATGATTTAATAGAAGGTATTTATCGTTTATTACTGAGTGATTATATATATCCGGTTAATATTGGCAATCCCAGTGAAATTACAATTGGAGAATTTGCCGAAGAAATAATCAAGCTAACTGGTACACAACAGAAAGTTATTTATCAACCGCTTCCGCAAGATGATCCCAAACAACGTAAGCCTGATATTACCAGAGCGCAAACAATTTTAAATTGGGAACCTAAGATAAATCGTGCTGAAGGATTAAAAATGACCTATGATTATTTCAGAAATTTATCTCAGGAAGAACTTTACAAAACAGCACATCGCTTCGCGTGATCTTTAAAGATGAAATACTCTGCACATCCAACAGCTGTAATTGACGAAGGTTGTGTCATTGGTAACGATACCAAGATCTGGCATTTTGCTCACATCATGCCCAATTGTAAAATTGGAGAACGATGCAACATTGGCCAGAATGTTGTCGTATCACCCGAAGTGGTTTTAGGCAATAATGTAAAAGTGCAAAATAATGTTTCCATTTACACAGGAGTAACCTGTGATGATGATGTTTTCCTTGGTCCTAGTATGGTGTTTACGAATGTAACCAATCCACGTAGCGCTGTAAGCAGGCGAAATCAATATCAGATAACGCATGTTGGTAAAGGAGCAACAATTGGAGCAAACGCTACCATTGTTTGCGGGCACGACATTGGAAAGTATGCGTTTATCGGAGCTGGAGCAGTAATTACAAAAACTGTTTTGGATTATGCATTGGTTGTTGGCAATCCGGCAAAACAAATTGGCTGGATGAGCGAATATGGATACCGTTTGACCTTCGATGCAAATGGGTTTGCTATATGTCCGGAGAGCAACGAAAAATATAAATTAGAAAACGGCTTGGTGCAGAAGGTATGGTGATGGATCGTAAAATAAAATTTGCAGTAATAGGTTGTGGACACATAGGTCAACGGCATGCCGAAATGGTGCATCGCAACCAAGAGTGCGAATTAGTTGCATTGTGCGATGTATTGCCTGCAAAGGAATTAGGTGTCGATCATTTTGCCGTTCCTTATTTTACAGATGCAAAAGATTTATTTAATGCTGCATTAGATATTGATGTTGTTTGTATTTGCACACCCAATGGTTTGCATACTACTCATGCATTAATGGCTTTAAATGAAGGAAAACACATTGTGCTTGAAAAACCAATGGCCATCACAAAATCTGATTGCGAAAAAATTATTTTTAAATCATTGCAAGCACACCGTCAGGTTTTTGGCGTAATGCAAAATCGCTATTCACCACCAAGTGCCTGGTTAAAAGAAATTATTGATCAGCAAATATTAGGAGAAATATTTTTGGTTCAACTAGTATGCTACTGGAATCGTGATGAACGCTATTACAATGGAAAAAATTGGAAAGGCACTAATGATCTTGATGGAGGTACTTTATTTACTCAGTTTTCGCATTGGATTGATTTAATGTATTGGCTCTTTGGCGATATCAAAAATATACAGGCTTCATTTGCCGACTTCAACCATCAAAATTTAACCGGTTTCGAAGATAGCGGCATTGTTCAATTTGATTTTGTTGAAAAGGGAATGGGTAGTATCAATTATTCTACTTCCGTATGGGATAAAAATCTGGAAAGCAGTTTAACTGTTATAGGTAGCAATGGATCGGTAAAAGTGGGAGGACAATACATGAACGAAGTGGAATATTGTCATATTAAAAACTATACACTTCCTCAATTGGCTGAAACCAATCCTGCCAACGATTATGGCGAATACAAAGGCAGCGCCAACAATCACGGACATATTTTAAAAAATGTAATTGATACTTTAAAAGGACGAACACACGCTACAACAAATGCGCTTGAAGGGTTGAAAGTGGTAGAAATAATTGAACGCATATATGCATTACGCAATCTTAACAAACCAGAAATAAAAAATAAAAATGTATAAAGAAATTTTAAGTAAAGAAAAAAAAATAGCAATCATTGGCTTAGGTTACGTTGGCTTACCCATTGCACTTGAATTTGCAAAAAAGGTTTCTGTTATTGGATTTGATATTAATGCAGAAAGAGTGAAGTTGATGCAAAATCAAATTGACCCAAGTGGTGAATTAGACGCAGCTGCTTTCGAAAATACCGATATTGTATTTACCGATTCATTGGATGTTTTAAAACAGGCGAACTTTTTTATTGTGGCTGTTCCAACTCCTATTGACGACCATAAGCTTCCTGATTTAAAACCACTGCTTGGCGCCTCTGCAACAATCGGAAAAGTGTTAAAAAAAGGCGATTATGTTGTTTTTGAATCTACCACTTATCCGGGTTGCACCGAAGAAGATTGTATTCCTGTGCTTGAAGAACAATCGGGTTTGAAATTTAAAACCGATTTTAAAGTGGGTTATTCACCTGAAAGAATTAACCCGGGTGATAAAGTCCACACCTTATCAACTATTACTAAAGTGGTGAGTGGTTGCGATGATGAGTCGTTAAATGAAATTGCAAGTATTTATGAGATTGTAGTTAAAGCCGGAGTTTTTAAAGCATCAGGAATTAAAGTTGCAGAAGCAGCAAAAATTATTGAGAACACACAGCGTGATGTGAACATTGCATTGATGAATGAGCTGAGCATCATCTTCAATAAAATGGGTATCAACACTTTTGAAGTGTTGGAAGCAGCTGGAACCAAATGGAATTTTTTAAAGTTTCAGCCAGGTTTAGTGGGCGGCCACTGTATCGGTGTTGACCCTTACTATCTCACTTACAAAGCACAGGAATTAGGTTATCACTCACAGGTAATAAACTCAGGCCGTTATGTTAACGACTCGATGGGCTTTTGGGTGGCCAAGCAAACGGTGAAAAAATTAATTGCACTTGGCAAGGATCTTGCGAAGTCGAAAGTGCTTGTAATGGGTGCAACATTTAAAGAAGATGTAGAAGACATCCGCAATTCAAAAGTTGCTGATTTGGTAACCGAGTTTCGTTCGTATGGAGTGAGTATTGATGTGGTTGACCCAAGAGCAAGCTCAGAGGATATTAAACACGAATATGGTTTTGAGTTATGTTCAAAACCTTCCAATGATTATGATGCTATTGTGATTGCAGTAAATCATAAAGAGTATATTGGCCTAACAGAAGAAGATTTGAAAAAGATGGGTAGTGAAAAAGTAATCATTGTTGATTTAAAAGGAATATTCAGGAAGAAAATTAAAACGCTTCCTTACTGGAGTTTGTAAATTTGTAATTGAAAAAAGTGAGTTCAAAAAAAAGAATATTAGTTACAGGTGGTGCAGGTTATATCGGCTCGCACACCTCAGTGGAATTGATTAACAAAGGCTATGATGTATTTATCATTGATAACCTGAGCAATTCGCATGCTGAGGTAATTGATGCCATTGAAACCATCACCGGAACACGCCCTTTCTTTTCCAATATTGATCTCAATAATAAGACGGCTGTTAACGAATTTCTTCGTTTACATACTATTGATGCGATTATTCACTTCGCTGCATTTAAAGCTGTTGGCGAATCAGTGGATAAGCCATTGGAATATTATCGCAACAATTTGGTTTCATTAATTAATCTTTTGGAATTATGTCGCGATCATAAAATAAAACATTTTGTTTTTTCCTCCAGTTGTTCGGTTTATGGTGAACCTGATTATTTGCCAATTGATGAATTTGCAGTAGTAAAAAATGCAGAATCACCTTATGCTAATACAAAAAAAATTGGGGAAGACATACTTCGTGATTCAGTGAAGGCATGTGGAAATAATGCAATCGCACTTCGTTATTTCAATCCTGTGGGTGCGCATCCTACCAATCTTATTGGAGAGTTTCCTATTGGAGTGCCATTGAATTTATTTCCAATTGTCACCCAAACTGCAATTGGTAAGCGTGATAAGATGTTGGTGTTTGGTAACGATTATGATACTCCTGATGGAAGTTGTATTCGTGACTATATTCACGTGATGGATATAGCCGTTGCACATGTTGTAGCGATTGAACGGATGTTAAATGGAAAGTCAAAATGCAATTACGAATTATTTAATCTTGGCACCGGCCAGGGTTTGAGTGTGATGCAAGTGATTAACGCGTTTGAACGAACAACAGGTATAAAATTAAATTACGAAATTACCGGACGCAGAGCAGGTGATGTTATTAAGGTTTATGCAGACACCACTTACGCTAATAAAGAATTAGGTTGGAAAGCAACAAGATCTTTAGACGAGATGATTACTTCTGCATGGGCGTGGGAAAAAATGTTGCAGACAAAGAATATGATAAAGGCATAAGGCCTTCGACTTCGCTCAGGCTGACAACAGGGTCAGCCTGAGCGAAGTCGAAGGCACATAAATTAATACCAAACTTTCAATGAAAAAAAATATCCTCATAACAGGCGGTGCAGGCTTTATAGGTTCTCATGTTGTGAGACGTTTTGTAAAAAACTATCCTGATTATCATATCTTCAATTTAGATAATCTTACCTATGCAGGCAATCTTGCTAACCTGAAAGATGTGGAGCATGCTTCAAACTATACTTTTATTAAAGCAGATATTAATGATGCTGTAGTAATGAATGAACTGTTTGATCAATACCTGTTTGATAGTGTGATTCATCTGGCTGCTGAATCACACGTTGACCGTAGTATTGCCAATCCAATGGATTTTATCATGACCAATATTGTGGGTACGGTGAATCTATTAAATGCAGCACGACATAGTTGGGAGAAAGGAGTAGGGAGTAGGGAATCATCAATCCCTACTCCCTACCTCACAACTCCCAACCTGTTTTATCATATTTCTACCGATGAGGTTTATGGATCATTAGGTGCAACAGGATTTTTTACAGAAGAAACTTCTTACGATCCGCGTAGTCCTTACTCTGCGTCAAAAGCAAGTTCTGATCATTTGGTGCGTGCTTATCATCACACGTACGGGTTGCCGGTTGTAATCAGCAATTGTTCTAACAACTACGGCTCTTTTCAATTCCCTGAAAAGTTAATTCCGCTTGCTATTAATAATATCAAAAACAACAAATCTATTCCGGTTTACGGCAAGGGTGAAAATATTCGCGACTGGTTGTTTGTTGATGATCATGCTGTAGCTATTGATGTAATTTTTCACAAAGGAAAAAATGGTGATACCTATAACATCGGTGGCCACAACGAATGGAAAAATATTGATTTGATTTATTTGTTGTGCGACATTATGGATCGCAAATTAAAACGTGATTCCGGTGCTTCGCGAGAGCTGATCACATTTGTAAAAGACCGTGCAGGCCACGATATGCGTTATGCAATTGACTCATCCAAACTGCAAAAAGAATTAGGCTGGAAGCCCTCCTTGCAATTTGAAGAAGGACTGGAACGTACTGTTGAATGGTATCTGGCAAATGAAGAATGGATGCAGGGAGTAACTTCAGGTGATTATCAACATTATTACGAAAAACAATATCAGCTAAGGTGATGTATTTTTGCTGAATGCAAATAATGAATACACAAACCATTTTTAAACACCAGTATCACACGAATGAAATCACTAAAAAGAATTTTCTTGTAACAGGCGGAGCTGGGTTTATCGGTTCAAACCTGGTCGAGTATCTTCTTTTAAACGGTGCAAAAAAAGTGCGTGTGCTCGATAATCTCAGCAATGGGTTTTATCACAACATCGAAAATTTTATATCTAACCCTTCATTCGAATTTATTGAAGGCGATATTACCAACACCCAAACTTGTGCGCGTGCTTGTGAAGGAATTCATTTGGTAAGTCACCAGGCAGCGTTAGGTTCGGTTCCACGTTCTATTC
>JANNXV010000059.1:0-36270 GCA_031409815.1 Bacteroidota bacterium | reverse complement strand
GTTAACAGGGTTATGATAAACACCAGTTACAGGATCGCATCCATCAATAGTGCAAACATTATTATCATCAGAGTTAACAGGGGTATGATATACACCAGTTACAGGATCGCAACCATCAGTAGTGCAAACATCATTATCGTCTGTATTTACCGGGGTATAAATGGTTTGACCTGTCAGTGGATCGCAAGCATCTGTTGTGCAAATGTTATTATCACTAACTGTAGTTCCAACATTTGTTGTTTTCTTACGGCAAATAAATGTGCAACCTTTCTTGTCCGTCACAGTCAAGGTATAGTTAACGTTAGGACAAACTCCTGTTATCTGAGCGGTAGTAGCACCTGTTGACCAGAGGTAAGTAAATGGTCCGCCATTGCCACCCTTACCTGTTGCAGTGATAGTGCCATTACACAATCCGCAATGAGCGGGAGTTGTTACAAAAGTAACTCCCACTTTTGCCTTTGAGAGTGTAGTAGTTCTCGTTTTAGTACATTGGGTTACAAGATCGGTTACAGTGAGAGTATAAGTTCCTGCACACAACTGAGAAATTGCATTAGTGGTTTGCCCATTACTCCATAAGTAAGAATAACTCCCACTTCCTCCACTAACAACGTCTAATATACTGCCATCACAATCGCCATAACAGGTTGGGTTAACAAACGAGCAACTAATAGATAAACGACAAGTTATTTGTGCTTTCGATTGTTCAATCAGCCATGGCTGTAACAAAACACAAACAGTAAATAACAAAAGTATTTTGTTAAAAAATCCATTTTTTTCATAAGAGTTAATTTTTTTCATGCTTTAATTTTTTAGAAATGTTAATTTTTGAAATTTCAAAGCAAATTAGTACGAAAAACTTAATTATGCAAAAGTTTTTTGGTGAATGTTACTAAGTGGTCAGTAGAAAAAGGGAATTCTATAAAATAGTAACAAAAAATTAAAAAACAGTTCTGATTGTGAATTTTAATTCAAAATAAGTCAGTGGCATAAATCAGATCATTTTATTTACAATTATGCAATCTTTTTTATCAACCCTAATAGGTGTTAGAGAAATAGATAGTCTCAAGAAGTCATTTTTTGTTTCAAGTATTTATTTTATCGTATATTTGCGATATATATTTAATAAAAGTGGCACAAAACAAAAAACATGAGTTTGGTAAAAGGGAGAATTTGCTGGCAGATTTTGCTAATGCCATAAGCCACCCGGCAAGAGTGGCTATACTCAATGAGATTACAAAACGAGAAACCTGTATTTGTGGCGAGATTGTGGAGGTATTACCCTTGGCACAATCAACAGTATCTCAGCATCTGAAAGAACTTCTAAAAGCCGGTTTGATAACAGGTACTGTTGAAGGAGTTACCTCTTGCTATTGCATCAATTGGAAAACGTTTGAGCAATTCGAAAAAACCTTCAATGAATTTTTTGCAAAAGCAAATACAAATAATCCTAAATGTTGTTAACTAAAAAAATAAACACAATGAACAAAAATCCATTTCCACGCATGCATGTGAGCTTATACGTAAGCGACATTCAAAAAACAGTCGACTTCTATACAAAATTTTTTGCACAAGAGCCGGCTAAAGTAAAAACCAATTATGCGAAGTACGTTTTAGACAGCCCTTCACTCATTATTTCATTTGTTGAAAATGCCGAACGCGTACAAGAGAATTTTGGGCATTTAGGATTTCAGGTGGAAACCATCGAAGACCTAAACCTAAAATTGTGGGAAGCAAAAAAGAAAAACATAGTGGCTAAAGAAGAAGTAGGCACCAATTGCTGTTATGCAAAGCAAGATAAATTTTGGGTGAATGATCCTGATGGAGTTCAATGGGAAGTGTATTACTTTCATGAAGACGCAGAATTTAACGATCCTCGTTATGAATCAAACCAAGCAACTGCCTGTTGCACGCCTGCTGAAAAATCGGAAAGCAAAATGTTAACAGTTGAAAAATCTTGTTGCTAATGAACGCCATAAAAGTTTTATTTCTCTGCATACATAATTCTGCACGAAGCCAGATGGCAGAAGCCTATTTGAAAAAATTTGGAGGGGATAATTTCATTGTAGAAAGTGCAGGTCTCGAACCAGGTGTTCTTAATCCTTTGGCTGTTGAAGTAATGAAAGAAGAAGGAATCGACATTTCAAAAAATCCAACTAATGATGTATTTGAATTTTTTAAAGCAGGTAAAATATTTGAATACGTTGTAACAGTTTGCGATCCTAAAGCATCCGAAAGTTGCCCGGTGTTTCCGGGTTTGATAAAAAAAATTAATTGGGGTTTTGAAGATCCTTCGCGGTTTGCCGGTTCGCAAGAAGAAAAATTGCAAATGACAAGGATAGTAAGAGATCAGATTAAAGAGGCCGTTATCCAGTTTGTACAAGAGTTTGAAAAGTAAACAAAAGACCATCATCATATATAGCACAAAAGCCGGAACAGCAATGTTCCGGCTTTGCCTGTTTAAATGGATTGGTTACTTTACATTAAATGCTTTGGAAGATCCTGCTGGAGCATTTATGTATTGAGAAATTTCGAGTGCATTTTCAACTTTGGTTCTGAATTCGGCAAGTTTAGCTGGCAAGCCTTCATAATCACTAACAATGTGTTGACGTCTTTCTAAAGTAAAAGTGGTTTGAACACTTGGCAAATCAGGAACAAATACATCACCACCTTTTAGTTCGAAGAAATTTGTTTGTGCGCAAATGTTGTTGATCTCCATCAGTTTTGAATGTTTCAATTCAAATGTTTTGGTGTCTCCGATATTAACATTTCTTCTTCCTTCGTAAGTTACCATACCATTTGAGTAAACAGTAACGCTATAAGAGGCTGTTTGACTTTTGGCGGCAATGTGGTCAATTTTGATGGAACTAAACAACATAACAGGGGCTAGCTTGGTTAGGGAGTTCTGATCA
Organism: Bacteroidota bacterium; assembly: GCA_031409815.1. Lineage (GTDB taxonomy): Bacteria > Bacteroidota > Bacteroidia > AKYH767-A > OLB10 > JANLUX01. The sequence goes on along the minus strand of JANNXV010000059.1, from coordinate 33,361 downwards.
TTCATAGGTGCTGGAGTAGTTTCGGTTGGAACTGGTTGTTGCAGTTCTTCTTTTTGGCAGCTTGTCATCAACAAGGTGGCAAACATTAATACAGTTAAACTTGCCATGGCATAGTTTAATTTGCGAGCGGTTGTGTTTGGAGTTTTCATTTTATTTAATTTTTTAAGTGTTTATTTGAATTGATAAGTCAAATGTATATTCAACCTAAAGTGAATAAAAGCTCCAATGTGTATTTGGCTATACTGATTGTATAGTTGGTAAGAATTCAATGATTTTCGGAAATAAAATGTTGTACTATACACATAAAAAAAAGGGAGTTAAACTTGTTTAACTCCCTTTTTCAATCAATTATATTTTTGTTTTTAATGTATCTCCCAAAACTCTCTGCCTTTTAGCAATTTATTTAAATCGCCTTTGCCACGTTGCTTTATAGCTTCTTCTACTTGTGCATTCATTGCATCTTCGTAGCAATACCGATCAGCGGTATAAAAAACGCCAAATGGACGAGGGAAGTGACCTTCTTTAGCAGGGTTATCAAAGAAACGACTTAAGATGCCGGCTTTTACTAAATCCTTTTCATCATGTATCCATAAGTCGTTAGCAGAGGCACCGTCAGTTAAATCAACAATTACAGGTTTAAATCCATCCAACTTTACGCCTTGTTCAGCACTAGCGCCAAAAATTAAGGGCTTATCATGTTCAACAAAAAGTGTTTGCACTTTTTTAGTTGATTTTTCGGTGAATGCTTCAAATGCACCATCATTAAACACATTGCAATTCTGATAGATCTCTAAAAACGAAGTTCCTTTGTGCTTGTGAGATCTGCGCAACATATCTTTTAAATGAACAGGATCTCGGTCCATTGATCGTGCAATAAAAGTAGCTTCTGCACCCATTGCCAATGCGATTGGATTAAATGGATGATCAACAGATCCCATTGGTGTTGACTTGGTAACTTTTCCTTCTTCTGATGTTGGAGAGTATTGTCCTTTTGTTAAACCATAAATCTGGTTGTTGAACAATAAAACGTTTACATCAAAATTTCTGCGCAATAAGTGAATAAAATGATTTCCTCCTATGGAAAGGGCGTCACCGTCACCGGTAACAATCCAAACGCTGAGTTCGGGACGTGCTGCTTTTAATCCACTTGCTATTGCTGTAGCGCGACCATGAATACTATGCATTCCATATGTTTCCATGTAATATGGGAATCGGGATGAACATCCGATACCTGAAACAAAAACAATGTCTTCGCGTGGAATACCTAATTCAGGAACTACCGTTTGTACTTGTTTTAATATAGAGTAATCGCCACAACCTGGGCACCAGCGAACTTCCTGATCGGTTACTAATTCTTTTGATGTGAATTGTGGGGCGGGGTTTATTGTTGCTTCCATTTTGATTTTATTTTAATAGTTCTTCAATCTTAGTAAAGATTTCGCCTGTGTTGAAAGGCATTCCCTGAATTTTATTTAACCCGACTGCAGGTATCATGTACTTATCACGTATCACACGTAATAATTGTCCGGTATTCATTTCAGGAATCAATACTTGTTCAAAATTGTAAAGGATCTCACCTAAATTTTTTGGGAATGGTTTTAAATACCGAATGTGTGCGTGACTTACATCGTAGCCCTTTGCCCGTGCATCTACCACCGCACCTTTGATAGCACCATAAGTGGAACCCCAGCCAATGATCAATAGTTTGCCTTTTGCATTACCGTTATCAATTGTCTGCATCGGAATGTGATCAGCCACTTTTTCGGTTTTGGCTTCTCGCATTCGCACCATGAATTCATGATTCTCCGGTTCGTAATTGATATTTCCTGTTTCGTGTTGTTTTTCTAATCCGCCAATGCGATGTTCTAAACCTTTGGTGCCCGGTATTGCCCACGGACGGCTTAATTTTTCGTCACGTTTGTACGGAAGAAATTTTCCATCTGTGTTATTTTCAGTGGTGAATTTCACATTGATTTTTGGTAAATCCTCTGCACTTGGAAAGCGCCACGGTTCTGAACCATTTGCAATATACCCATCACTTAAAAAGATGACCGGTGTCATAAACTCTAATGCAATTCGGCAAGCTTCAAACACGGTTTCAAAACAATCGGCCGGAGAGCGTGCTGCAATAACAGGCATTGGAGACTCTCCATTTCTGCCATATAACGATTGCATTAAATCACTTTGTTCGGTTTTTGTTGGTAATCCTGTTGATGGACCTCCTCGCTGTATATTGCAAATTACCAAAGGAATTTCATACATCACAGCCAAACCCATGGCTTCGCCTTTTAAGGCAATACCAGGTCCAGATGATGCTGTTACTGCCAACTTACCTCCAAATGCAGCACCAATGGTTGAGCTGATGGCTGCAATTTCATCTTCTGCCTGAAAGGTGCGAACACCAAAATTTTTATACTTTGCTAACTCATGTAAAATATCGGTAGCCGGTGTAATTGGGTAGGTTCCGTAAAACATATCGAGTCCACTTTGTTGAGATGCAGCAACCAATCCGATGGCTGCTGCCTGGTTGCCCATGATGTTTCTGTATACACCTGCCGGCATAGGTGCAGCATTTACAGTAAATCGTGTAGTGAAAGTTTCGCTGGTATCACCAAAGTTATATCCCGCTCGCAATACTTTGAGATTGGATTCTAATACATCAGCTTTCTTAGAAAACTTGTCGGTGAGAAACTTAATACTGTTATCCATGCTTCGGTTGTACATCCAGTACAAAAATCCCAGCACAAACATATTTTTTGAACGGTCAATTTCTTTGGTACCCATACCTGAGTCGGCCAATGCAGCACGCGTCATCTTGGTAACATCCATTGTTACGAGATGAAATTTTTCGAGCGAACCGTTCAGTATCGGGTTGTCACCATCAGCATAATTGGCAAGACGCAAATTTTTTGGATCAAAACCATCGGTGTTTGCAATAATGGTTCCGCCAGGTTTCAGATGACGAAGATTGGCTTTTAAAGCAGCGGCATTCATAGCTACCAATACATCGCAACGATCGCCAGGAGTAAAAATGTTTACACTGCCAAAATGCAATTGATAACCCGAAACACCGGGAAGGGTTCCTATCGGGGCGCGTATTTCAGCAGGGAAATCGGGAAAAGTGCTAAGATCGTTACCAAGCAAGGCTGCTGTATTGGTAAACTGTGTACCGGTCAACTGCATTCCATCACCAGAGTCACCGGCAAACTTTATAATCACACTCTCTAAAACTGTATTTTCTTTTTCCATTACTAAGAAATTTTAAGGGTGAACAAATGTAAATGTTTTTGCTGGCAAATTAAGTATGGGTTAGGCCTTTTAAACAAAAAAGGTGCAGCCCTATCAAAAGCCACACCTCGGAAAAAGGAAATTTATTTATCAGGATCTGCGCTGAATAAAATCTGCGAGTTCATCAATGCTTGATTCAAAGGTGAACACATCATTCAACACATAATAATTTTCAGGGTCAACAGTATAACGGTAAGCGTATTTTGCGAGCGATAATTTAGTGGATTCAAAGGTCATCAGGTTAACTAAGTCTGCAATTTGTCTGCTCGTTAAATAGTTGCCTTTTATCACCTGCTTTGCAATGGTCAATCGTGTATTATCAAACGATTTGTTTTCTATACTTCGTTTGAGTGACTCAAATTCAGAAGCACACATTCCGTACTGATGAACCGGGGAAGGGTTATAATTATTGTAAGAAACAGGGTTATTACATTTTGCAATTACACTCATTATATCAAATTCATGATAAGGACTAATTATTGCTGAGATAATGGAAGAAGCAGGAACCTCTATACAGCCCGTAAACATCAGAACAGGAGGAGCATAATAATAGTAGCCAGGCTCACGCATTTTATAAATGGTTAAGTGATGTGTTCCGGGTTCAACATCGTTAATGCAAAATGCACGGGTTGGATTTTGATATCGAACATGATCAAATTCCACCAGCATGTTTGTATGATTGAAAAGTTGTAATTTCAAATCGGAATTAAGATGATTCGCATTTGCACTAAACACTAAAGCTGTTAATGCAATTGAAAGTGTAATGATCTTTTTCATTTTTTTTATCCTCCTGTTATTTTATTTTATCACAACAAGGCAACGTATGTGCCATACAATGTTTGTGTATTAGGAGTTCACAAAAAGTTCATATAAATAGAAAACGCAACTATTTTATAGTTGCGTTTTCTTTAAAGATAATATGGAATGCTATTTCACTTTATTTTTCACAGTAGCTTTTGAATTTACTTTACCATTCACATGTCCATTTACCTTGCCGTTCACTTTATTTTTTACTTCCGCCTTAGGTTGGTAAGTAAGGTTTTTCCAATAGTCTACTCCATAATCAACCAAAATTTCTGAACCAGCTTTAATGCCTCTGCTGGCAACAATAAAAACCCTGCGTTCTCCATTTTTTCTTTTCACAACATATTGCGAATTGTTTCTAATACCTTCTACTCGACCAAAGCCTTTTGCATCATTAGCATAACGCGCTAAGTGTTCGGGTGTGAAATAGGCATCAATGGCATGTTTGTTTGAAATCCAAAAAGCATAGCCGTCTTTTCCTTTATTGGCTCTTTCTTCACATACTGACCAGGGAACAATCTCACCAAGGTATTCGATGATTTCGGTGTCCTTTTTAATATCTGCATCAGTAAACAATCCATTTCCTGCCTTAGGCAGCGTACTCTTTTTTTTGTAAAGCATTTTAAGCGAACTATTTTAGGGAGCGCAAAAATACTGTAATTTGAATAAGTACTTCGATTATTTGCTAAAGCAATTGCTTCACCTTTGTTTTAGTTTATCAGATTTTAATTCAATAATTTGATTGTAAATAATAGTGATAAACCCGCCTATTACAATACAAATAGATAATGTCATCATAGCTTTATTTTTTACAAGAACAAAGATGGCCTTGCAAAGCAGGTTAGAAGGACCTCTATTTGGTAAATGGTCGAAGAATAAAGGTCAAAGCAATTGTGGATGATGCCAATTTCAAATAGAAAAAAATGTAAGATATTACATTTTTTGTACTGTTTTTATTGACTCATTGCTGAGTACTCTCTCTAAAAGCAGATTGGCATCTTCCACTTTAACAACATTATTAAATGTAAGACTTAGCTTGTTTTTGTCTTCCTTCATTTTGCACAATCGCGGATTGGATTGAACAAATTGCAAAACAGCATTGAATTGAGAGGATTTAAAATAGTCGGAGTTTGGATTGCTTACAAAGTAGCCTTTCAGCATTTTGTTTTTTAACAGAATTTTTTCGAAGCCAATTTGCTTTGCTTTCCAGCGCAAGCGAATGGTATGCATCAATTCAAAAACTTGTTTGGGTAACGGACCAAATCTATCACGCAAGTTTTGTTCGTACTCTTTTAGTTTTTCTTCGGTTTCAATTTCATCTAAATCTTTATAGAGATTCAATCGTTCGGTGATGTTGCTTACATACTCTTCAGGAATGCGCATTTCCAAATCCGTATCTATTACTGCATCGTTTACAAACTTTGGATTTTCTTCTTCAGGAAATAAATCTTTGAATTCGGATTCGCGCAATTCCTGCATAGCTTCATCCAAAATTTTCTGATACATCTCGTAACCAATTTCAGAAATAAAACCACTTTGCTCGCCACCCAATAAATTTCCTGCACCACGAATATCCAAATCTCTCATCGCAACATTAAAACCACTGCCTAATTCTGCATGTTCTTCAATTGCTTTCAAACGCTGACGAGCTTCGGGTGTTAATACTGTTAAAGGAGGAGCTAACAAATAACAAAACGCTTTTTTATTGGAACGACCAACCCGACCACGCATCTGATGCAAATCACTCAAACCAAAATAGTGGGCGTTGTTTATTATCATGGTGTTTGCATTGCTGATGTCCAAACCAGATTCGATGATGGTAGTTGCAATTAAAATATCCGTATCGCCTTCAATAAAACTCATCAACACTTCTTCCAATTTATCACCATCCATTTGTCCATGACCAACCGCAATCTTTACACCCGGACATAATTTTTTAATCATTGCAGCAATGTCGTGTATATCCTGCACACGATTATGCACAAAGAATACCTGCCCACCACGGCTTACCTCATAGTCAATAGATTCTTTAATCAGTTTATCGTTAAATACATGCACTTCGGTTGTTACCGGATAACGGTTGGGTGGAGGAGTATTGATGATGGATAAATCTCTTGCCCCCATCAATGAGAATTGCAAAGTGCGAGGAATTGGAGTTGCAGTGAGAGTGAGCGAATCAACATTGATACGCATGGCTTTTAATTTTTCTTTTGACGCCACACCGAATTTTTGCTCCTCATCAATAATCATCAAACCCAGATCTTTAAACTTAACATCTTTGCTGATAATGCGATGTGTGCCAATCAGAATATCAATTTTTCCTTCAGCTAATTTTTTTAATGTTTCGGTTTGTTGTGCTGATGTTTTAAAACGATTGATGTAATCAACTGTGCACGGAAAATCTTTGAGGCGATCTTTAAAAGTTCTGTAATGTTGCAAAGCAAGAATGGTTGTCGGAACTAAAATGGCAACTTGCTTTCCATCCGTCACTGCTTTGAATGCTGCACGAATGGCAATTTCTGTTTTTCCAAAACCAACATCACCACATACCAAACGATCCATCGGATATTCTTTTTCCATATCACGTTTTACATCACGCGTGGATTTTATTTGATCTGGTGTGTCTTCGTAAATAAAAGAAGCTTCCAATTCCGTTTGCAAATAAGTATCCTTATTAAAAGCAAATCCTTTTTGCACTCTTCGCTTTGCATATAACTGAATTAGATCTTTTGCAATATCCTTAACCCGCTTCTTGGTTTTTTGTTTGAGCGTTGCCCATGTTGTTGAACCTAATTTATTCAGCGTTGGTTGCGTTCCCTCTTTACCGGTATAACGTGCAATGCGATGTAAGGAGTGAATGCTGATGTATAGAATATCAGAATCTTTATATACCAAACGAATGGCTTCCTGCATGGTGCCGTTTGCATCAATGGTTTCCAATCCTGCAAAACGTCCGATGCCATGATCAATATGCGTGATGAAATCTCCGGGCTTAAGGCTGTATAAATCTTTGAGTGTGATGGCTTCGCTACGGCTGTAATTTTTGCGTAAACGAAAACGATGATAGCGGTCAAATATCTGGTGGTCGGTGTAACAGGAAAATTTTAAATCGTTATCTATAAATCCCTCGTGCAACGAAATCAGCAACGGATTAAATTTTAATTCAACGCCTGCATGTTCAGCAGGTTTTGCAATGTCTTCAAAGATGGCATAGATGCGCTCAATCTGTTTTGCTGAATCAGAAAAGATAAAATTGGTAAACTTCTTTTTTTGATTCTTGTAAAAATGGTCTAACAATAAATTAAAATTCTTGTTGAAATGAGGAGGAGGCTCTTGATGATATACCATTTTCTCACTTGCATCAAAATAAGTTTTGCTTCCAAACTCAATAACGGTATGTTTTTCTAATTTTGAAATCAAGGTTTCCACATCATCAAACAAATCACTCACGTGTTGCTTTGATCCATCTGTTTCATTTATGATTTCATTACCATATTTCTCTTCTACTTTTTGTAACGACAAACGGATAAAATCAAAAGTGTAAGCCAAATCTTTTACCCAAATAACCGTATTCTTTGGAATGAAATCAAAAAAGGATTCATGCTCTTCTTTCATCATGCCTGTTTGTACATTTGGAATGATGGTAACAAACTGCATGTCCTTTTCACTAAGCTGCGATGAAGGGTCAAACGCACGGATGGATTCAATCACATCTTTATTAAACTCTATGCGATATGGCATTTCATGCGCAAACGAATATACATCCACAATACCTCCACGCACAGCATACTGACCGGGGTCGTACACAAAATCTGAACGCTCAAAATGATTTTCGTGCAAGAACTCCATAATGAAGTCAACAGAGATTTTTTCTCCCACACGCGCTTCCATTGTATTGCGTTCCAGTGTGTGCTTGGTTACAACGCGCTCATGTATTGCATCAGGATACGTAACCACCATAAAATGCGATTGCGATTTGCTTATGCGTGTCAACACTTCGGCACGTTCCAAAACCAGGTTGCTGTCAGTGGTTTCTAGTTGAAATGATTTTTTATAGGAAGAAGGGAAAAACAAAACTTTATTTTCACCTAAAATATTTTCAATATTGTTTTGAAAGTAGGCAGCCTCTTCGCGGTCACCTAAAATAAAAAGCGCAGGATGTGGTTGCGTTTGATACAAAGCACACGCCACCATTGCATCAGCCGAACCCACCAACCCCTGCAAATGAATGCGCGATGCTGACGGTTCAACAATAGCTTTTGCCAGAAAACGGTTGTTAGCCGATTCCTGGTAACAATTAAGAATATCTTGTAACTCCAAAAGAAAAAATTATTGGGGCAAAGATAGTACAGTCTTAGAAGGCGATTAATTAATACAGTAAGTTAATTACTGCTATTAAAAAATTTTTTCGAAATCTGTTCGCCATTTAAATTAACAGAAATGATGTAGACACCAAATTCAAGGAAGCTTACCTCAGAAATTGGGATGGCAAAAGCTTGTTGACTGCTAACCGTTTCAGGAACAAAAACTTGACTTAGATACAAAATATGACCATAAGCATCATAAATACTAATGCTGATGGTGCCTGCTTTTTTCATAAACACTTGTAAATTTAAAAAGTCGGTTACATAAGTTGGGTCAATATTGTAATCAAAATCGCCACAGCTTCCATCGGTCCAATAATTGAGACCTCCTTTATAATAGGCAGCACAATCGTTTCGATAATTAACGCCATCGCAACCGCAAACCGGATAATAGGGATCAAAGCATCCTGTGTAATAAGGATTAGGTTCTCGCAGAGAATCCTGACATGTTTGGGCGGAGCAAAAAAAAGGAAACGTAAAAAAAAGAAGAGTTAAAAATAATCGAACGCTGGGTTTCATAATTATTGATGCATCAGTAATGCATACCACTATTCTTTTCCCATCAATTTGGCCGCAGTGTATTCACGATTCATACGAGCAATATTTTCTAATGAAATTCCTTTAGGGCATTCCACTTCGCAGGCTCCGGTGTTGGTGCAATTTCCAAATCCTTCAGCATCCATTTGAGCTACCATATTTACCACGCGCATTTCGCGCTCTGGGTTACCTTGAGGTAATAATGCAAGTTGAGAAACTTTTGCCGAAACAAATAACATAGCAGATGAATTTTTGCAAGTTGCCACACAAGCACCACAACCAATACAAGCAGCAGCAGCCATCGCATCATCAGCATCTTGTTTTGGAATGGCAATGGCATTTGCATCTACCGGATTACCAGTATTGACGGAGATAAAGCCTCCCGAAGCAATAATTCTGTCGAAAGCAGAACGATCAACAGTTAAGTCTTTGATAACCGGAAACGATTGTGCTCTCCAAGGCTCAACAACTATAGTATCGCCATCCTTAAATGAACGCATATGCAATTGACACGTGGTTACACCTTTTACTGGCCCATGCGGACGACCGTTTATAAACATGCTACAAGAACCACAAATTCCTTCGCGACAATCGTGATCAAAAGCAATCGGGTCATCACCCTTATTGATAAGTTGCTCATTAAGCACGTCTATCATTTCAAGAAACGACATGTCGGGTGAAATTTCTGCGACTTTATAGTCAACTATTTTTCCGTTGTCGTTTGCGTTTTTTTGTCTCCAGATTTTTAGTGTTAAATTCATGCTTTTAATTTGAAAATTTGATGATTAGCTAATTTGAAAATTAGCATTCGATACGATAGATTTTTTTGTTGACCCGATAATTTTTGATAAGATTCTTATAATTTCTTCAATATTCCCAATTAGTAAATCGCAATCGGGATAATTTTCGGAATGTTTACAAAGAAGCAACCAATATTCACATTCATCTGCTTCTTTGGCTGCTATTTTGATTTTATGAATAAAATCATTCTTGCTTTCTGCGTTTTGCGCTTCACGAACATTTGCACCTATAGATGTTCCGCATCTTAATATTTGCTTAGCAAGAACAAATTTCTTTTGTGATTCCAATACTTCTGAAAACTTTATAATCGCAAGAGCAAATTCAAAAGTCTTTTTTACAATAATATTCTCCTTTGTGTTCTGCATTCTATTCAATTTTCAAATTAACTAATTTTCAAATCTTCAAATTAATCTATTTGTAATTCCTTTGTGATGGATGTATCACATCATATTTCAATTCTTATTTATGCAATTCAGATTCACCTTCTGATTTGTATTCCCATGCAGCAACATGCATGTATTTATCATCTTGTCGCAATGCTTCACCTTCTTCGGTTTGGTACTCTTCTCTAAAATGTCCTCCACAACTTTCATTGCGTTGTAAGGCGTCTTTACACATCAATTCGCCCAGTTCAATCAAGTCAATCACTCGTCCTGCTTTTTCCAGCTCAGGATTAAATTCATTAGCCGTGTCTGGTACGCGAACACTTTTCCAGAACTCTTCTCGCAATTGTTTGATCTCAGTAATAGCCTCGTTCAAACCTTTTTCATTTCGGGCCATTCCACATTTATCCCACATTATTTTTCCGAGGCGTTTATGGAAATGATCAACAGATTTGGTTCCTTTTATCGCAAATAATTTATTGATTCGTTCTTGAACATTTTTCTCTGCTTCTTCAAAAGCAGGATGATCGGTTGGAATGGATTTGGTACGGATTTCATTTGAAAGATATGCACCTATTGTATAAGGAATCACAAAATATCCATCAGCTAATCCTTGCATCAAAGCCGAAGCGCCCAAACGATTGGCACCATGGTCGGAGAAATTTGCTTCACCTAAACAATACAACCCTTCAACATTGGTCATCAGATTATAGTCCACCCACAAGCCACCCATGGTATAATGCACTGCAGGGTAAATCCGCATTGGAGTTTCATATGGATTTTCACCTGTAATTTGTTTGTACATATCAAACAGGTTGCCATATTTTTCTTTTATCACATCCTTACCCATACTGATAATTTCTGCTTCGCTGGCATTGTGTATGCCGCGTTTGCTTGCTTCTACCGTTCCATAACGCTTGGTGTTAAAGGCAAAGTCAAGATAAACAGCCATTTTACTTGTACCAACACCAAAGCCCGCATCGCAACGTTCTTTTGCTGCCCGCGAAGCCACATCGCGTGGAACTAAATTGCCAAATGCAGGATATCGTCTTTCTAAATAATAATCTCTTTCGTCTTCTGGTATATCAGTTGGTTTGCGTGGATCGTCTTTCTTTTTAGGAACCCAGATTCGGCCATCGTTACGCAATGATTCGCTCATTAAAGTAAGTTTGGATTGATGATCGCCACTCACCGGAATACAAGTCGGGTGTATTTGTGTGAAACAAGGATTGCCAAAATAGGCTCCCTTTTTATGCGCTTTCCAGGCAGCGGTTACATTGCAGCCCATGGCATTGGTGGAGAGATAAAATACATTGCCATACCCACCGGTACATAATACCACTGCGTGTCCGAAATGTCGTTCTAATTTACCACTTACTAAATCACGTGCAATAATTCCGCGTGCTTTTCCATCAATCATTACCACGTCCAACATTTCGTGTCGCGCTAACATTTGCACAGTACCCATTCCAACCTGACGTTGCAAAGCACTATAGGCACCCAATAATAACTGTTGACCTGTTTGACCTGCAGCATAAAAAGTACGCTGCACTTGTGTTCCTCCAAAAGAGCGATTACTTAATAATCCACCATATTCGCGCGCTAATGGAACACCTTGAGCCACGCATTGGTCGATAATATTTGAACTTACTTCGGCCAAACGATAAACATTTGCTTCGCGAGCTCGATAGTCGCCTCCTTTAATGGTATCATAAAACAAACGATAGGTGCTGTCGCCATCGTTCTGATAATTTTTAGCTGCATTAATACCTCCTTGAGCTGCAATGGAGTGAGCCCTTCGTGGCGAGTCCTGAAAACAGAAGCACTTTACTTTATACCCTAACTCAGCCAATGAAGCTGCTGCGGAGGCTCCGGCTAATCCAGAACCTACCACCAATATTTCAAGGTTGCGTTTGTTCGATGGATTAACCAACGGAACAGACGATTTGAATTTGATCCATTTCTCTTCCAGCTTGCCTTCGGGAATATTTGAATTTAATGTTGTCATATTCGGTGTTTAACTGCTATATTAATATTTGAATTTATTGAATCCATCCTAAATACATCGACACAGGCATTATAGCAAATATCAAAGGGATTATGATAGAGAACCAAAATCCGGTTGCTGCAATAATGCCATTGTATTTTGGATGATTTAAACCTAATGATTGAAAGGCAGATTTGAAACCATGCATTAAATGATATGCTAACGAAACCATGGCAGCACAATAAATAAAAACCACTAGTGGGTTAACAAACACTTCTTTCATTTCTCCGAACAAAGTCTCCTCTCCACTGGTAATTTCATCAGTAAGGCGACTAACCACCCAAAAATGCTTCAGATGAAGAATTAAAAATATCAATAGTAAGGTGCCCAATAATCCCATTGATCGGCTGTACCATTTGCTATTTGATTTTCCATTATAAACTGCATACTGAACTGGGCGGGCCTTCTGATTTTGTTTGGTGAGGATATAGGATTGTACAATATGAAGAATTAAGCCCCCGAATAATACGATTTCCATGGTTCGAATAATAATATTTGTACCCATAAATTCAGCGGCTGCATTGAATGTTTCACCTCCGTCATTGAAAAATATACAAGCATTAATGGCGCAGTGTACCACTAAAAATGTGATAAGAAATAGTCCGGTTACACTCATTACTAATTTGCGGCCGATGGAATTGCTGATAATACTTTTGTTAGTAGTTGCCATGAATTGCTGATAATATTTTCTGTTTGCAAAGGTAATTTAACTGTCAATGAGAACAAATAGAACCCCTTAATTGTTTGATCAACTTAATTTATATTTTTACAATTCTAAATTAACTCACCGTCATTGCGAGGAAAGAAGCAATCTTTCCATAGCGAGAGATTGCTTCGTTCCTCGCAATGACGTAAATAAAAGCTAAAAAACTATGAAATACGCTCCAATCGAAAAACAACTATTCGAAGACAATCGCAAACGGTTTATCGCAATGCTACCTCCTAATAGCATAGCGTTCTTTAATGCAAATGATGAAATGCCTCGTAATGGAGATGGAAATTTTATATTTCGTCAAAACTCGGATTTATTTTATTTGAGTGGCATTGATCAGGAACAAACCATTTTGGTGATTTTTCCGGATGCTCCACTTCCGCAATATCGAGAAATGCTTTTCCTGCGTCAGACCAATGAGAAAATTGCGGTTTGGGAAGGCCATAAATACACTAAGGATGAAGCACGTGCTGCATCAGGTATTCAAAGTGTGTATTGGGTAGATGATTTTAATTCAGTGATTCCGATGTTGATGAATCATGCTCATCAAGTTTATGTAAATATTAATGAGAACGACCGCTTTCTGAGCGAAGTGCCTTATCGTGAATTACGTTTTGCAAAAGAATTGCAGAGCCGTTATCCTGCTCATACTTTTGCACGTAGTGGAGCTATTATGGCGCAATTGCGTTCCATAAAAAACGACATCGAAATTAAACTGATGCAGAAAGCAATTGACATTACTGAAAAAGCTTTTCGCAGAGTAATGCGTTTTGTGAAACCCGGTGTGATGGAAAATGAAATTGAAGCAGAAATCATTCATGAGTTTATCCGCAAACGCGCAACCGGCCATGCCTATTCACCCATTATTGCATCGGGCGCAAACGCCTGTGTGTTGCATTATATTGATAACAACCAACCCTGCAATGCAGGCGATGTAATATTGATGGACTTTGGCGCAGAGTATGCCAACTACGCAGCCGATTTAACCCGGTGTGTTCCGGTGAGCGGTGAGTTTACGGAGAGACAAAGAGATGTTTACAATGCAGTTTTGAGGGTGATGAAACAAGCCACAAAAATGTTGGTGCCAGGCAACACAATTGAAAAATATCATGGTGAAGTGGGCAAAATAATGGAGCAGGAATTAATAGGTCTCGGATTATTAAATAAGGACGAAGTAAAAAAACAAAATCCTGATATGCCGCTTTACAAAAAGTATTTTATGCATGGCACTTCTCATTTTCTAGGTTTGGATGTGCACGACATTGGCAACAAATACGAACCCATGAAAGCAGGAATGGTTTTTACCTGCGAGCCGGGTATTTATATTCCTGAAGAAAAATTAGGTATCCGTATCGAGAATGATATTTTAATCACCACCAAAGAGCCAATTGATTTAATGGCAAATATTCCTGTTGAAGTGGAGGATATTGAAGAAGCAATGAGGGAAGCAGCAGCCGTGAGCAAATAAGATTGTTTTTTCTGCGTTTTTGTTAGATAGAATTGCTAATTTAATTTAAATATATGCGGTTATTGAAGCTAACCTTATTGGTTTTGTTATGCTTAAACCTAAACGTTTGTGCACAATCAGATACTTCGTATTTAAGTATTGATAAAATTGCGTTAGCTATTCCTCATACCACATGTGTGAATACCATTGAAATGTCAAAGTATTTCAACACAAAATTTTCAAAGCCTGAAGAAAAAGTGCGGGCCATTTTTGTTTGGCTGGCGAGCAATATCAGTTATGATATCGACAATATTTTTGCCATCAACCGTTACGCAAGCTCTCGTGAAATCATAGCAAAAACATTAAGCACACGCAAAGCCATTTGCCAGGGTTACGCAGAAACTTTTAGTGATCTGTGCACAAAAACCGGTATCAAATCAATTGTCATCACCGGATACACAAAGCAAAATGGTTTTGTGGATTTCATACCTCATGCATGGATTACTGCCTTTATTAATGATCAGTGGCGATTGTATGATCCAACCTGGGGCTCCGGTTATATCAATGATAACAAATTCAACAAACAGTTGAACAATAGTTATTATGATACCGATCCATCTGTAATGATAAAAGACCACATGCCATTTGATCCGTTGTGGCAAATGCTGAACCCACCTTTAACCAGTGCGGAGTTTTACGATCATAAAACAAAGGGCAATGGTGAGTCATTCAATTTTGCGGACTCAATTAAGGCGTATGAACAACTAGACACTATTGAAAGAATTAATGCAGGCATCAGGCGTATCGAAGCCAACGGTATAAAAAATTCTCTGATTAACGATCACCTAAATTATTTGCACCGCGAGCTTGATTTCAGAAAACAAAATATTGTGGTTGCTCAGTACAATGATGCTGTGAACAAAAACAACGAAGCCGTTAACCTGTTTAACAAATACATTGATTTTAAAAACAAACAATTCACACCTAAGAAAACCGATGCTGAAATTCAGCAGATGTTAGAGGCGCCTGAAAAAAAAGTATTAGAAGCGCGCCAGATTGTATCAGCTATTCAAAACCCGGATGCCAGTCTTTCAGCTAATATTACTTCACTAAAAAGTATGATGAACGACATCCAAAAAAAAATAGATGACGAGAAAGAGTTCGTAAAAAAATATTTTAACACGTCAAAGCTTACCCGACAAACACTTTTTTATCAGGTAAAGTAAACAAAGAACAGCAACAATTTTTTTACAGGATGAAAGGAAGATTTGGATTAATAGTTTTTGTGATAATGGGTTCAATTGCCAATTGCTTTTGTCAGCAAATTGTTTTCAGGCAGCCATCATCATATGTTTTAGAATTTATTGGTAACGACACCATTTCACTATCATCGGTCAACTATAAATCATTTCGAATATATTTTAAAGACAGTTCCTACACCTCCTCTCATCTTGATAAAATTGAAACGGAATTGGATAGCGCCTATAGTAAAATACTTGCTGTATTAAATATTTCAAATTACACTAATGGAATTTATTTACTTGCCGTTGATAGCAAAGAAGAAATGCAAAAAGTGATGGGGTATAAAATTAAAGGAGGTGCAGCGCAGGGACACGATTTGGTGTTCTTTGTTTACAATCAAAATATCCGGCCACAGTTTAAGCATGAAATCTTCCACCTTATTTCGAATGAAATATGGGGCCATACAAAATGCAGATTATTAGATGAAGGAGGAGCAACATTCACCGATGATTTTTGTTTCTATGACAATCCAATGTATTCCATCAATGCTTATTTCTTACAACAAAAGAAACTGTTTGCGTTAAACAGTTTGATTTACGACTTTGATACCAAAGCAAAAGAAAATGATGTGATTGCTTACATTCAGAGTGCCGGCATTTTCAAATATCTCTTTGAGAAATATGGTGTGGAGAAAATGAAAAAGCTTTGGACGCAAGGCTTTGACAGTTTTAAATCCATCTATGGCTTTTCCATTGAGCAATTGGAAAGCGATTGGTTAAAACACATAAAAACCATTTCAATTCCATTAGAAATTGACGAAAAGAAACTAATGACTGAAGGTTGCGGATAATTTCTGGCAGTCTATATCTTTCACAGCACTTATTAAGTATCGTTAATTTGGCAATAAACCATAAAGCAAACAAGCATTAAACATCTTGATATTTTACATTTTCCCTGCAAATGCCTTCCCACTCTTTTCGCTATCTTCGCAATACAAAATCAGGGCGCACTAATTCAATATGGTAAAACATTTTTTTGTCGCAAAACGTTTTAATAGCGTTATAAAAATCAATGCAATTTGCTTATTGGTTTTTATTGGGACAGTGTTTAGTTTTAGTGCCAATGCCCAATTTAACAGAGGCACACAAATGGCTTTTGGAAAAAACCGGGTTCAATATATTGACTTCCTGTGGACGTTTTATCGTTTTAAAAATTTTGATACTTATTTTTATGTGGGCGGAGAAGAACTTGCCACCTACACAGGCAGAACAGCTGATAGTGAAATTGCCGACATTGAGAAACTATTCGACTATCGGATAAATGGACGTTTTCAATTTGTTATTTATAATAAACTAAGCGATTTAAAACAAAGTAATATTGGCCTTGAAGGCGATGCTCAGCTAACAAACACTGGAGGGCTTACCAAAATTATTGGTAACAAAGTGTTGCTGTATTTTGATGGAGATTATCGTCATTTTCGGGAGCAGATTCGTGGCGGAGTTGCTCAGGTTATGATTAACCAGTTGATGTATGGAGGTAGCATTAAGGACCGCTTGCAGAGCGCTGTGTTACTTAATTTGCCTGAGTGGTATGTGCAGGGCTTGATAGAGTATGTTGCAAAAGGTTGGAATTTCGAACAGGATAATCGCATGCGCGATGAAATACTCAGCAGAAAGTTTCGAAAGTTTAATCGATTATCAGGTAACGAACCCGGTTTTGCCGGACATGCGCTTTGGAACTATATAGTAGAAACTTACGGAGTAACTTCTGTAAGCAATCTTTTATACATGACCCGGATAAACCGAAATATTGAAAGTGGATTTCTGTATGTGTTGGGTGTTTCTTCCAAACAACTCACAGCAAATTTTAGAGATTATTATCAGCGCCAGTATTTAGATGATGATAAGGACAGAAGCTTGCCAACTGTGAAACCAGTTTACAGTAGTAAAAAACCGAATCGCATACTATCTCAAGTTAAAGTAAGTCCCGATGGAACAAAGGTTGCTTTTACTACCAATGAATTGGGCAAATACCGCGTATTTTTATATGACTCTCGAAGAAACAAAGTAAAAAGAATTGCCAAAGGGGGATACAAATCTATTAGTTCTGCAACCGATAATAGTTTCCCGGTTTTAGCATGGCACCCAACTGGCCGGTTTCTAACAGTTATTAAAGAACGGAAAGGAAAAATATGGATGGATTATTTACATACCGACAAAAGAAGAATAAAGCGCGAAACAAATAAGTTTTTTTACTTTGAAAAGGTGCTTGACTTTTCTTATGCTGCCAATGGGCAAGACATGGTTTTGTCGGGAATTCAAAAAGGACAATCTGATATTTTTTCATTTAACACACGAACAAAGGCGTATCAGCAACTAACACGCGATTATTGGGACGACCGCAACCCACGTTTTGTAATGAATGATAAATACATTGCATTTAGCAGTAACCGACCTGACGATACTTTGAGAACCAGCAATTATAAGGCATCCACGTTTGCTTCCATACATGGCAACACAGATATTTTTTTATTTGACTTTGTAAACAAATCACCGGTTCTAACCCGATTAACCAATACACCCAATTCAAATGAAACCCAGCCGATGATGACGGACTCTTCACACTTTTCATTTTTAAGTGATGAGAATGGGATTATTAATCGTTATGCTGCTACACTCGACAGCACCATTTCTTTTGTTGATACTACTATTCATTATCGCTATATCATTAACACCGCTGCTCAAAGTAATTATTCTCGCAACCTGATTCAGCATGATATCAATTACCGATCAACGCGATATGCCGAGTTGTTTAATACAAAAGGAAAGAATTTAATTTATTTATCCGGTGCTCCATCAGTTGATTTGCAAACCATACCAACATTAAGAAACACGCGCTTGAGAGATAAATCGGTTAAGGTCACTACAAAGAAAGTAGCTCCTCCGGTTGATAATAAACCGGTACCAGTTGCACCTCCTCCTACTAATGTAAAAGAGGATTCAACAAAAACACAAAACGGAAAAATTGATATTAACAACTATCAGTTTCAATCAGAATTTCCAACCAAGAAAAAGAAAGTAGAAGAAAAGCCTGTTATTATAAATTCCACAACTGCTCCTGCCAAAGAAATGGTTAGCGATGCTAGTGTTAGCGAAGCCCCAACGCCCGATACTGCGTCATATTTAATGCCGAAAAAACGAAATTATGATATTGCATTTAAAGCAAACTATGTGCTCACACAATTAGACAATAGTTTATTTAATGAAACCTATCAGGCGTATAATGGCAGCGCAGTTTATTTTGATCCGGGATTAAATATTTTAACCAAAATTGGTTTAAACGACTTGATGGAAGACTATCGAATTACTGGAGGCTTCCGTTTTTCTGGCGATTTTAACAGTAACGAATATTATGCAAGTTGGGAAAATTATAAGAGACGACTTGATAAACAAATCTCCTTCTATAGACAAGGGCGTGAAGAAGTATTCGGGTTCACTTATTATAAAACACATACACACGAATTAAAGTACACCATAAAATACCCATTTAATGATCTGGCAAGTTTGCGCGGAAATATTGCCTTAAGAACAGATCGTCTGGTTGCATTATCAACAGACAATATTAGTCTCACAAGACCGAATCAATACCGTTATACTCAAAGCATACATGCCGAATATGTTTATGATAACACAATAAGCACCGGCCTGAATTTATACAATGGATTGCGCTACAAAATTTTTGGCGAAGTATTCCATTTTAGCGAAAGTAATAACACGATGCTTGAAGTGGTGGGGATGGATTTTAGATTGTATACCAAAGTTCATCGTCAAATTATTTGGGCCAATCGTTTTGCAGCCAGTTCGTCATTTGGGGGGGCAAAATTGCTCTATTACCTGGGTTCAACGGACAATGCAATAACCCCAACTGATATTTTTGATTATTCGGTTCGTCCTGATCCAAGTCAGACTTATGCATTTCAGGCATTGGCTACCAACATGCGAGGGTTTATTCAAAATGTGCGTAATGGTACCAGCTTTGCTTTAATAAATAGTGAGCTGCGTATTCCAATATTCCAATATATTTTTAATCGTCCAATTCGCTCTGATTTAATTAGAACATTTCAGTTAATCACATTTGCAGATGTTGGTACTGCCTGGACAGGAAGCAACCCTTACAGTAAATACAATGCACTATATACAAATGTATATCCGGGTAACCCCATCACAATAACTGTTACAAAAAATGTAGAACCGGTTGTAGCTGGCTATGGCTTTGGTTTACGCGGTCGGGTGCTGGGATATTTTTTACGAACAGATTGGGCATGGGGCATTGATGATAAAAAAGTGGGAGACATGATTTTTTATTTTTCAATTGGACTTGATTTTTAACTAACATTGTTTGGATAAATTAGTTTCATGTCGTTACTGGAAAAAATAAAAAGTAAATCAGAAGAGCAGTTTAATTCGATTGTTGAATTAAGGAGACATCTGCATCAACATCCCGAACTTTCTTTTCATGAACACAACACCTCGGCTTTTGTTGCAAAGCAATTGGAACAAACAGGAGTTTCTTATCAAGATAAAATTGCAGACACCGGACTTGTTGCAATCATTGAAGGAAAAAATCCAACAAAAAAAATAATTGCGTTGCGTGCTGATATGGATGCGCTACCGATTCAGGAGGCGAATGATGTTCCTTACAAATCAGTTAATGCAGGAGTGATGCATGCTTGTGGGCATGATGTACATACCTCTTCTTTGTTAGGCGTTGCAAAAATTTTAAATGATTTAAAGAATGAGTTTGAAGGAACGGTTAAATTAATTTTTCAACCTGCTGAAGAAAAACTTCCTGGTGGCGCTTCATTAATGATTAAAGAAGGGGTGTTGGAAAATCCAAGACCTTCAGGCATCATCGGTCAACATGTGATGCCGTTGATTGAAACCGGGAAAGTGGGTTTCAGAAGCGGAGTTTATATGGCAAGTACCGATGAATTGTATGTAACCGTAAAAGGCAAAGGCGGACACGGTGCAATGCCTCATCTCAATATTGATCCTGTTTTAATCACCTCACATATTATTGTTGCATTGCAGCAAATTGTTAGTCGTGTTGCTAACCCAACCATGCCCAGTGTACTTTCATTTGGTAAAGTGATTGCAAACGGAGCCACCAATGTGATTCCTAATGAAGTTTATTTAGAAGGAACTTTTCGCACACTGGATGAAAAATGGAGAAGCGAAGCACACATACGCATGAAAGCAATGGCAGAACAAATGGCGGTTGCAATGGGCGGAACTTGTGAGTTTATTATTAAGCGAGGTTATCCAGCTTTGATCAACGAAGAAAAAATTACTGTCCGATCACGTGGATACGCTGTTGAATATTTAGGAAAAGAAAATGTTTTGGATTTAGATATCTGGATGGCAGCAGAAGATTTTGCTTTTTACTCACAGGTAACAGATGCCTGTTTTTATCGACTTGGAACACGTAATGAAGCTAAAGGAATTATCTCTTCAGTGCACACACCTACTTTTGATATTGATGAGAACGCTTTAAAAATTGGAATGGGTTTGATGGCTTATATGGCGGTGAGGGAGTTGGGGAATCCTTAATACCAATTGCCTAACAAACATCCCCATGTGAATATGTTTTTCTAAACGCTGAAAACCAAATTTTAATCCTTTCTATTTTTCGCTAATGGCATTAAGCAGGCTTTGGTCGTATATTATTTTGTTTTCTGTACTCGTTGCCGGCATCCAGTATTTCAAGGGCGATAAAAATATTTTTAATGATGTTGTTACAGAAAGAAAACTAAAGACAGGCGAAGAATTTAGTCAGGTTAAGTTTTATGTAGCCGAAACGTTATCTTCAGAAAACGAAAAAAGTATAAATGGAATTGCAGCAAAATTAAAAACGGCTAACTGGCAGGAAACAAAAAATTTATTTGAAGCTCAATATCTGATCATTAACGGAGCTAACGGAAATGAAACGCGTGAAAAATTAAAACAATCAATTACGCAAAATAGTTTGACTATCAATGACACCACTGTTGTTACCAATCTGGATTCAGTTAAACAAAGCCGGTTAGCAATACTCGATCGTCAGAAAATAATTACAGCAGGCAACATTCATTATTACCTGCCAAAAAATATTGATGGCATTTTTGAAACCGGAAAATTTTCTATCACACTGGTAATTGCGTTAATTGGAACACTGGCATTGTTTATGGGTTTGCTGAGTATTGCAGAACGTGCAGGTGGAATTAATGTATTGAGCAGAATCATCAGCCCATTTCTTTCCAAACTTTTTCCGGGCATTCCAAAAAATCATCCTTCCTATGGTCATATGGTGATGAATTTTGCATCTAACATGTTAGGTCTTGATAATGCTGCCACACCTTTCGGATTAAAAGCCATGCAAAGTTTGCAAGAAATTAATCCCGACAAGGAAGTGGCAAGCGATGCACAAATAATGTTTCTGGCATTGCATGCATCCGGTCTCACTTTGATTCCGGTTTCCATTATTGCTGTGCGCACGGCCAATGGCTCACACAACCCTAACGAAGTTTTTATTCCGCTTATCTTAACCACATTTGTTTGCACATTAACAGCAATGCTATTGGTGGCTTTCAAACAGAAAATTAATGTATTCCAAACCAAAGTTTTTGTACCCATCTTTACCATTTCTGCCTTGCTCGGAGGTTTTGTATGGTACCTTAAATCATTGCATGCCTTTGAACTCGAACAGTTTTCTGATGCATTTAGCAATGGTGCTATTCTGTTGGTGTTTTTGGTAATTGTGGCTGGAGGGTTATACAAAAAAATTGATCTGTTTGATGCTTTTGTGGAAGGTGCCAAGGGCGGTTTTGAAACGGCAGTCAGGATTATTCCTTACATGGTAGGTATGCTGGTAGCAGTAAGTATGCTACGCACGAGTGGAGCCTTCGACTTAATCATTATTCCTGTTAAAGATATGATTGCCTCATCAGGCATGGACACCCAATGGGCCGAAGGGCTGCCGACCGCAATTTTGCGACCCTTTAGTGCAGCTGGCGCAAGGGGATTTATGATTGATGCAATGAAAACTTACGGACCCGATTCTTTCATCGGAAAATTAGTAGGGGTATTACAAGGTTCCAGCGAAACCACATTTTATGTGGTGGCATTGTATTTTGGCTCCGTTTCCATTAAAAACACCCGCTATTCAATACCGGTTATGTTATTGGCCGATTTGGCAGGTATCGTTTTCTCAATTGTAATCTGTTATTTTTTGTGGAAGTAGTAAATCTTGTAAAAATTTTAACGAATATTGCCATCCTCTTCCCACACTATCAATAATAATTTATTTTTGTTTCAAAGAAAAAAATCAACTATGAGAAATCACAACATACTTTCAGTTTCAATGATAGCTGTAAGTTTATTATTTGCCTCTTGTGGAGGTAATACTAACGAAAGTGCTGAAAATACAGTTGTAGCACCTGTAGACACCACTCCTATTAATGAAGCTGCACAATATAATTTTTTGTTTACCATTGGTAACTTGCCTTCACCTTTTCAAGTACTTACAGAAGTTGCTAAGGCCGAGCTGCCGGTTAATACTGATTTGCTTAATCCTACTGCTAACGTAGAAAAATATCGCTCCTCATTAAAACTGGCATTTAATTATGGAATTTATGGTGTTGATTTAGGATATCTGGTTATCAATAGCCGTTTGCCCGAAATGGTAGATTATTATTCAAGCACCCGTAAAGTGGCAGATAAATTAAACCTTGCCGAAACCTTTGATAAGTTTGGTAGCAGGTTTGAAAGCAATTCTGGAAATAAAGATTCATTAACAAAAATCATCGATGAGGCTTATGGTGCAACAGATAATTATCTGAAGTCGAACGAAAGATTAGTTTCAGCTACCGAGATTTTAACAGGCAGCTGGCTCGAAGGGCAATACCTTACTGTTAACTTATTGAAAACGCAAGAAAGAAGCGAAAAAAATGAGCCCTTGTATCAGCGTATTTATGAGCAAGGCTTACATCTTGATAATATCATTAAAACCATTGAACAGTTTCAAAATGATAAAGAGCTAATGAGCCTTAAAAAGGATTTTGATAACTTACTTGCATTATACAAAGAGTTGCACAGTACACAAGATGTAACCAAAGAGTATCTTGAGAAACTATCAGCAAATATTGCAATTGTTCGCAATCAACTGATCAATTAATCATAATTGTTATCCATATTAAAGAGACCTTTGTTAGGGTCTCTTTCTTATTTATAGGCAAAACGAAAAAGCACCAGGTCTAAGTTATGAGCGATAAAATTCTCAAAGCGCTAATGCAGTTGTTTGCAATTATTGCGAATGCTGAACGGTTTTCGATTCAAGGCAGAAATATTGTTGAATATTTTTTAAAGCAACAATTAGGTGCTTCGCATGTTCAAACCTACCTGCAAATTTTTGACGAGCAACTGGCTATCCTGCAGGGGAAATCGGAGGCCGGAAAAGAAAAGAAAAGAGTTTCGGTAAATTCGGTAAAGGTGTTGCGCATTTGTGCCGATATCAATGCGGAGCTGGACCAGCAACAAAAATATTTTGTGTTGATTCGTTTAATTGAATTTGCCTATTCATCAGGCGAAGAAATTTCGGAGCAGGAAAAAGATTTTGTTACTACTGTTGCCGATTCGTTTAACATCAGCAAAGAAGAGTATGAAGCATGCACTTCATTTGCTACCGCTAACCATTCATCAACAATAGCTGATTCATCTTTCTTTTTGCTGATTAATAATTCTAGTAAAACAAATTTTCAGCATATCAAACATTTGAGAAACGAAACCTTGAATGGAGATTTGTGGATATTAAATATTAAATCGGCAGGAATTTTATTTGCGCGTTATTTTGGTGAAACTGCGCTTACATTAAATGGGCAACCTTTGTTGAAAAACACTTCTTATGTGTTAACACAAGGATCTGTGATAAGAGGACCCAAACTGAGCCCTGTTTATTTCAGTGATGTGGTTAGATGCTTTTGGGATGTTGCAGCGGCATCACAAATTAATTTAATAGTTAATGGTGTCGAATATTTTTTCAAGAGTGGAAAGCAAGCTATTCGCTCCACCAGTTTTGCAGCTTCGTCAGGTAACCTGGTGGGTATAATGGGCGGAAGCGGTGCTGGTAAATCAACCATGCTCAATATTCTGAACAGCACTTTTACTCCTACCAAAGGAGAAGTTTTGATCAACGGAATTAATATTCACAAGGATCGAAAGAAAACAGAAGGATTGATCGGTTATGTTCCACAAGACGATTTGCTGATGGAGAACCTTACGGTTTCACAAAATCTTTTTTATAATAGCAAGTTGGTTTTTGGCGATTGGAGCGATGAACAGATTCAGGCCAAGGCGGATCAGTTATTACAATCGATGGGATTGTATGAAGCCAAAGATTTGAAAGTGGGCGATGCATTGGCAAACATCATCAGTGGTGGTCAGCGCAAAAGATTAAACATTGCGCTGGAGTTGATACGAGAACCCGGAGTTTTGTTTGTTGATGAACCTACTTCAGGATTATCATCACGAGATTCTGAAAACGTAATGGATTTGTTAAAACAACTTTCTATCAGTGGAAAGTTGGTTTTTGTAGTGATCCATCAGCCATCGTCAGATATATTTAAAATGTTTGACAAGCTTTTGATTTTGGATATTGGCGGTTACCCGATTTATTTTGGCAACCCATCCGACTCAATTCTTTATTTCAAGCATAAAGCAAACTATGCAGATGCCGATGAAAGCGAATGTGGCTTGTGTGGTAACATTAATCCTGAAGAAGTTTTTTCAATTATTGAATCGCGGGTATTGGATGAGTTTGGGAATCTGACCAAGACCCGAAAAATTTCTCCACAAGAGTGGAATAATTTTTACACCAGCGAGTTCAACCAAACAATAAATCAAGAAGTAAAAGAAAATAAAATTGAAAAGGGTTTATTCACAAAGCCAACTTGGTTAAAACAGTTGAGTGTTTTTATTCAGCGCGATGTGCTTTCAAAGTTGGGAGATATGCAATACCTCCTGATTAATTTTTTAGAGGCACCCGCATTGGCTTTGATACTTGCGTATTCAATAAAGTATCACGAACCGGGAATGGATTATATTTTCAGTAAAAATTCCAACTTACCTGCTTACCTTTTTATGAGTGTGATTGTGGCTTTGTTTATGGGGTTAACCGTAAGTGCCGAAGAAATTATCCGCGATCGTAAAATATTAAAACGCGAAGCATTTTTAAATCTCAGCCGAAGCAGTTATTTATTATCAAAAATAGCCATCCTGTTTTTTATCTCCATGGTGCAAACAGCTTCATTTGTTTTAATTGGTAATACGGTGTTTGAAATTCATGGTATGTATTGGTCATATTGGTTAGTTCTATTTTCAGTATCGTGTTTTTCAAATTTGGTGGGATTAAATATTTCCGGTGCATTTGATTCGGCCGTTACCATTTATATTCTCATTCCTTTTTTGCTCATTCCGCAAATGATATTAAGCGGTGTGTTGGTAAAATTTGATGAACTAAACCCAACCATCACCAGCCAGGATCGTGTGCCTATTGTCGGAGAAATGATGGCAGCGCGTTGGGCTTATGAGGCATTGGCTGTGCACCAGTATAAAGACAATCAATATGAACAACACTTTTTTGCTATTGACAAAGCAAAGGAAAATGCATTTTATCAAAAAGATTTTTGGCTCTCGAAGATGACTGATAAACTGGAGCGAGTGAGTAAAAATACTGCAACCGCAAAAGACGATTTAATCACTCTAAAAAAAGAACTCAGAAAAGAAGCGATGAATGTTTACGGTAGCGATAAAGCGTTGTTGAAACGATTGCAATTGGCTAAGCCTGACAATAATTCGTTGGCAGAAGCTAAAAAATTTCTGGATGACTTGCGTAAATTCTACATGCAGCAATACAATGAAGCCAGCAACAAAAAGGATGCAGTTGTTAGTTCGTTGATGAAAACAGAAACAGGCAGACAGCAACTACAATTTCAAGAGCGCAACTACACCAACGAAAGTCTTTCTGATTTAATCAACAAGAATTACCGCCCAATTATTGAAGCAAATCATCTATTTGTTCGACATTACAAACCTATCTATATGGATGGCGACCGCAACTCTTTTATCCGTTCGGCATTTTATGTTTCGCGCAAACACGCATTTGGAAATTATTACGACACCTATTCAGTAAATGTAATCGTGATTTGGTCGATGACTTTTATATTAGCCATTACGCTCTACTTTAATACACTCGTTAAAGTCTTAAAAAGCTTAAAATCGATTTTTAGTTTGCGGTTGAAGAGGTGAGCGTTTAGCAGATTTTATAGTTAGATAAGTTGGAATCTCTTACCCCTCCACCTTCTTAATCTCAAAAGGCACTTTCACGATGGTTTGATAATCATCACCGGCTTCCATCATGTCTTCGTCTTCTTCCTCATACAGCCAAATTACTTTTACTTCGCTTTTGCCGGATTTATTGATAGCCTCTAATCTGCGAAAAATATCCAACAAACATTTGGAAGAGCTGGTGTTAAAATATTCCAACTGAATTTTGATCACTGTTTTGCTTTGCGGTGCAGTAGCGTAATTATCCAACCACTCATACACCGGATGATAGAACTCGGCCGAGTTTTCGGGAATTGACTTTCCGCTTAATTCAAAATTGCCATCAGGTTGAAGATTGATATAAGGAGTTTTATTGCCGGCTACTAATGTAAATTTTTCCATTGTTTATTTTAATTATTTAACGATTACACCAAGGCTGAAGAAGGAATAGTGTTCGGATACTTTATGAAAATGATAATCCAGACGATGACCCGATTTTCGGGCAATGTCAATCATACCTAAACCTGCACCACCTTTGTCGGATAGTTCGGTAGTACTTAATGTTTCGAGATAGTAGTTGCGCAACTCTTCAGCATTCATGGCACTTATTTTATCTAGTTTTTGATTAAGTATTTCCGCTTTATTATTCAAAATAAAATTACCGGTGATAATACGGTAACTGTTTTCTTCTCCTTTCGCAATCATAAAAATCGCAGTTCGTTCGCGCTCTGCATCCGCATCATTTTCACCTTCATGATGTTCTTCTTTCATGGCCTCCATGTGGTGATATACATTTTGCAGACACTCTACCAGAATGTGATAAAATTTCTTTTTACGTTTTAAATTCTCTTCACCATTATCGAGTCGCGACTCCATAATCTGGTAAACCGATGCAAGCAAGTCTTGTGTGATGTCTCCTTTAAACGAAAGAATGACATCATCTTTCTCCATGTTGCGATATAAGCTATAAATATCCATTCTGTAAACATCACAAAAGTAAAATTGATTTTGGAATAGAAAAGCTGAATAAACAGGTTATTCAACATTTAAGTAGCATAGTAACGGTTCTGGCAAATTATGAGGGGTAGTTAAACACACTTCATTTAAATAGCAATTTTGGTTTACTTTTACTTTGTCTCATTTTATTTATGCGAAACATCATTCGGAACCAATTTACAGCGTTACTGCTCTTCTTAATCTGGAGCAGCACAAATGCTCAAAATGATAGCAACAAGTCGGTAAATGTAGCCAGAGATTCAAACGTAAACATAAATATTTCTTTAAGCGATTTTATTTCGGAGGACGAAGGCGATCAGGAAAAGGCTGATTCATCATTAGAGTTACTGAATAATATTGATAATCTGGTTAAGTGGAATAAGCCCTGGAAAGTGAAGAATGGGGATGATCCAATATGGTCGCAAATAAACTTTGATGATAGCAATTGGCAAGTTCTTTCTTCTGACTCTGCCGAAAAAATCCAGTCCAAATACGAAGGTATTGGCTGGTATCGTATCCATTTTGAAATTGATTCGTCATTAATGAACGTGCCGCTGGCATTTTATATCCGCCAATTTGGTACGGCTGCGGATGTTTATCTGGATGGAAAATTTTTAAACAGCTATGGTAAAGTAGGTAATAACAAAAAATCAGAAGAGGCAGAGTTCAGCCTTAACCCTAAACCATTTGCTTTTAGTTTTTCAAACACTAAAAATCATGTTTTTGCTATTCGATTAAGTACATTTCATCGCGCCAATATTATTAGCAGAGGAATTAGTCTGGGCAAAAATTTCAAGATTTCTGTAAAAAATTTGAATGAAGAGATTTCCTATGCTGCTGATCCATCAAAGTATTTTCCATTAATTTTTTTCTCAGCTATTTTTCTCACACTGGGCGCAGTGCATTTCATTATGTTTATTTATAACAGACAAAAGAAGAGCAACCTTTCATACAGCATGTATTGCTTTGGAATTTTTGCATTTGGCTATTATGCTTATTATATTTTAACTACTTCTGATTTTGCAACCATTGCATTGTTTTCTAAATCCATAATGTACTTTCTGCCCTTAATAATAGTACCTCTGGTATCGATGCTGCACCGAATATTTTATGGTAAGCGATTAAAAATATTCTGGATCATTGTTGTATTAAATATGGTTTCGATAACAATGTTTATTTCAAGCAAACTACAAATAGCAGCAGTGATTGTGTTTGTACTTTTTTTGATGGCATCTGTCGAAATTATCAGAGTTATATTTAATGCCATAAGGAAAAGGAAAGATGGCGCATGGATTTTTGCATTCGTTATTTTACTGGCGCCATTGGCAGGTATAATTTCATCTAATTTGCCAGATTATTTTGTGATAAGCGGTATTAAAATTCCAAACAACACAGGGGCTATTGTGGCAAGTTGTTTTATACTTGGGTTGCCTTTTTCTATGACACTTTACCTGGCACGTGACTTTGCTAATATGGGCAAGCAATTGAAGAAACAAATAAAGCAAATAACCGATTTATCTGAAACCACACTTCAGCAGGAAAAGGAGAAAAAGCAGATTCTGGAAAACCAAAAATCCGAACTCGAAATAAAAGTAGTGGAACGAACTCAGGAAGTTTGGGAGCAGAAAAATGTAATCGAAATAAAAAACAAAGAGATTACAGATAGCCTAGTATATGCCAAGCGGATTCAAATTGCTATGTTGCCTGACCGGAAACTGCTTTCAAAAATGCTTGAGCAATCGATCATACTGTTTCTGCCAAAGGATATTGTGAGCGGAGATTTTTATGCTTTCTCACAAAGACAAAATAAAATTTTGGTAGGAGCGGCTGATTGCACAGGCCATGGAGTAGCGGGCGCATTTATGAGTTTGATTGGAGGCTCGTTGCTCTATCAAATTGTTAACGAAAAAAATGTAACTGAACCTGCACTTATTTTAGATCATCTCAACGAGGGTATTATTCGTTCGCTAAAGCAAAAGGAAAACAATTCCAACGATGGAATGGACATTGCTGTTTGTGCGTTTGATCTGGAACAAAACGAACTGAAGTTTGCTGGTGCAAATCGCCCGTTGTGGTTGATAAGAAATAACGAATTACATTTTTTTAAGCCCGACAAATATCCAATTGGCGGATTGCAGGTGATGCATGATGAACGATTTACTCAGCATGTAATTCAATTACAGAAGGGTGATACGATTTACATGTTCTCGGATGGTTATGCAGATCAGTTTGGAGGCGATTCAGGAAAAAAATTGATGACTAAACGATTCAGAGAACAATTGCTCTCCATTCAAAATAAATCTATGCACGAGCAGGAAGAATATCTAAACAACTATTTTGAAGATTGGAAGGGTGCTTATGAGCAAGTGGATGATGTTTTAGTGATTGGAATTAGAATTTAAAAAGGAGAATGAAGTGAATATCTACGAGAGAATATTGTTGCTGGAGGAGTCTGACATCTTTAGCAAATTGCCGGCCGAAGCATTAAAGAAAATTGCGGATAGTTTACGCACCGAAGTTTATGAAAGTAACGTTACCATCATTACCAAAGGTGATGTGGGAAGCAGTATGTACATTATTGCCAAAGGAAATGTTAAAGTTCATGATGGCGAATACACGGTTGCTCAATTGAGGAAGGGCGAATCGCTTGGTATTTTTTCACTACTGGATGATGCACCACGATCGATGTCGGTAACTACAATAGATGAAGTAGAGGTGCTTTGTATAGAGCGCGAAACACTATATTCTGTAATGAAGGATGAAACCGAAGTAACTACAAAAGTAATTGCTGCCTTAACCGGAAAGCTGCGCGAACAAAATGCTTCCATCATCAATCAGTTTAAAACACGAGAAGCGGAGTTAACGCGGTTGGTTGCCGAACGCACTGCTGAGTTGCAAACCAAAAACAAAGAAATTACTGATAATGTAAATTATGCAAGGCGTATACAATCAGCAGTGCTACCTGATGTGTCTTTAATTAAAAGAGCCTTTGCCGATAGTTTTGTTTTGTATTTACCCAAGGATATTGTGAGTGGTGATTTTTATTCGTTCAGTCAAAAGAATGATTGTGTAATTATTGCGGCAGGAGATTGCACAGGTCATGGTGTAACAGGCGCATTTTTAAGTTTAATAGGTAGTTTTTTAATCAATCAAATTATTAATCAACAAAATATTTCGGAGCCATCACTTATTTTAGATATATTAAATGTGGAGATTGTTAGTGCACTAAAGCAGAAGGAAGGCGAGCTGAATGATGGAATGGATATTTCGGTGTGCACGTATAATGCAGGCAAAATGGAATTACAATATGCCGGAGCAAATCGTCCACTTTGGCTGATCAGAAATAATGAGTTGATGACCTTTGATGC
The DNA here is from genome assembly GCA_031409815.1 of Bacteroidota bacterium. Lineage (GTDB taxonomy): Bacteria > Bacteroidota > Bacteroidia > AKYH767-A > OLB10 > JANLUX01. The sequence continues at coordinate 2,015 of JANNXV010000059.1, read as the reverse complement.
AAACAAATTCCCGGTTGGTGGTTTGCAGGATTTTCATGATGATAAGTTTAAACAACATGTGATTGCTTTAGAGAAAAACGATACGGTTTACATTTTTACTGACGGCTATGCAGATCAGTTTGGTGGCGAACACGGAAAAAAATTAATGACCAAAAGACTTAAGGAAGTGTTGCTTTCCATCCAGCATTTAACAATGAGTGAGCAACAGGTGTTTCTAAAAAATTACCTGGATAACTGGAAAGGGAATAACGAGCAGGTAGACGATGTATTGATGATTGGAATGCGATTTTAAAATTTTGTTCTCAATAAGTTGAACATTCGTTTTAGTAAAAAATAAATCAACCCATTATTAAGATTTCTCTGATTGCAACAACCGTTTTTGTACAGGCCGATTTCACATGCATTAATTTAACCACGGCTCTATTGGTTGCATTCGCATTTACATGTTCATCAATTTCATTGATAAGTATTTCTGTCGGATATAACCCTGCAGCATGAACAATGGATTTCATGGTTTGCAGCGTATTGTTAATTAACTCCCAATCGTGACGGGCAAATGCCTGTTCAATAATTTGTAGTTGTGTTGGAATAATGGTAACAAACGATTCAAGCCTTGGCTGCAGTTTTCTTTTTTCATCTTCACTTGAATTTTTGTATTGATCAACGATGTTAAGTGCTGCTTTTTTTTCTTCAGTGGAAGTCGATTTTGGTTCCACTGATGATATTTTTTGGATTCTGTTTTCACGTTGATTCCTCCCAATTTCAACTTTCAATTTCTCATAATCGAGTAGTTGGTCCTGAAGTTTTTTATTTTGTTCATTGTTTTCAACAATAGCAATGTTTTTTTCTTCAATTACATTATTGAAATGTTTTTTGTTTCTCGACAAAAGAACAAAAAGTGTAACGGCTAATAGCATCAGCGCAAAAATCAGAATGGCTGCAATTACTAAAAGTTGCTGTTGCCTGGTTTTATTCATTTGCCAGATTTTTTCTTTTGCTTTTAGTTCATCCGTTTGATCTTGTTTTTCGATAGTGATTTGATTTTTCAATTCCAACACTATTTCGTTCTGTTTTTGAAGGTTGGCACTATCTTTTAATTGAGATAACTTTTTAGAATTAATGTAGGCATTTAAATAGTCTCCTGTTTTTTCTGACGAGAACACCACTGCATCATAAATTTTTACTTTTTCAAATGCAGATAATGAGGAGTCATTTAAAGCATAGTTGAAATGAAATTTTGTTTTGTAGAAATTTTGTTGATTATAGTAGCACCATCCTAAAATTCGATGCGACTCATTTAGGTTTTCGTAGTGTTTTATTCTGTATCCAATTTTTAAAGCCTGCTCACCATAAAAAATACCTGAATCAGGTTCGAGTGTAATGTACTTTGCTGCCTGAGTATTAAGCGCAATTATTTTTACTGAATCAGCTAGTGCATCATTGTTATTGTTTAACTGAGCATTTAGCGTTATAGTTGAAAAAACTATCAGCAAACAAATTAGTAGGGAGCGCATAGATAAAGGTATAAATTTCACGAGGTAAAAATAGTAATACTTCATGGTGTAATGCTTTGTTCAAGTGTACATCTAATGAATTTTTATTTTTTGAATTACCCGCGGGTAATTTTGGCATTGAATTACGGCCGTTTACGGTATGAATTAATAAATTATGAAAACTCCATAAATTATTATAACTTTATACTGCTATTTAGAGTATAAGCAAAGCAATAATTATTTCTTTGTGATTCACTTCTTCAAGCAATTCCATTTCTACTATTCAACAGCAGTATGAAAACCAACTTTAGTCATTATTTTAAACTATCAATTGCTTTACTACTGATGACAGGTCTTCCCAACAGTGCATTCGGCCAATTTGGTTGCACCGATCCACAGGCAAGCAATTATAATGCAGCAGCAACTGTTAATGATGGCTCTTGTTTGTATCCCTCCACAAATATTGCTTTAACAGATAAAACAGCTTTGAGTACCCCATTGTTGGACGAAACATCAGGGGTG
>JANNXV010000058.1:0-3966 GCA_031409815.1 Bacteroidota bacterium | reverse complement strand
AAAACATTGTTGACATAATAGTGGATGCCGGTTATGGAAGTAATATTCCAAGTACGGTGGTTGATTGTACAAATGGTGAACCTGTGGTGATTAGAGAAGGAGCGGGGAGTTTGGAGGTGTTGGATTGAGTTCAAACTTTTTCCAACTCCATAAAAGCCTCCGGCAAACATTCAATAATATCACCTGCAATCAAAGAGTGCATTCCTTTCTTGCTTGCTGCTATATCACCAGCCAATCCATGTATATACATTCCAGTTAAACCCGCTTGCTTTGAATGATAGCCTTGTGCGATAAGTGAGGTGATGATTCCTGTGAGTACATCACCGGCACCTGCGGTTGCCATGCCTGCATTTCCTGTGGAATTAAAATAGCAATTACCATCCGGAGTAGTTAGTGCACTGTAATGTCCTTTTAACAAAACATAACATTGGTATTTTTTTGAAAAATCAATTTGCATTTGTTGGCGCTCAAAATCATCGTCAGCTTTTCCAACCAAACGTTCAAATTCTTTGGGATGAGGAGTAAATATGCAACCGGGTGTAAGAAACGAAAGCCAGGTTTTATTTTCTGCAAGAATATTAATGGCATCCGCATCAAAAACAATTGGTGCCGGATAATCTTGTATTAATTTCTTCAACATGTTGGCTGTTCTTTCATGCGTTCCAATTCCCGGACCAATGCCTATTGCATCATACTTGTCAGGGTTTTTTATGAGCGTCAGGAATTGTTCTTCTTCATCAGCCATTACCATTGCTTCCGGAAATGCAGTTTGCAAAATAGTTACCCCGCATTTTGGAACATGCACTGTAACCAATCCAGCACCGGTTCTCAAACAAGATTTTACTGAAAGCACAGCAGCCCCCATTTTTCCGTAACTCCCTGCAACAATTAATGCATGCCCATAACTTCCTTTATGATCAAAATGTTTTCTTGGTTTTATGAATCGGGAAATATCGTTTCTGTCAATTAGATAAAAATTTGTTTTTGCTTCCGCAATAAATTCTTTATTCAAACCAATATCGAGTATCACCAATGTGCCTGCAAATTTTCCGGTAGCCGGATAAAGGAATGATAGTTTAGGAAATTGAAAAGTGAGTGTAAAGTCAGCCATCACCACCGGAGATTTTAATTTAAATAAAGGTTCATCTGCTCGCAATCCTGAGGGAGTGTCAATACTGATTACCATTGCTTCACTTCGATTGATTACCTCAATACATGCTGCTGCAAGGCCGTTTATTTCTTTATTTAAACCGGTGCCAAAAATGGCATCAATAATTATTTCATCATTTGCAATAAGTGGTAAGTCTTTTTCATCATTAAGTTCGTGAATGATATTTCCATCAGCTAACAATCGTTGTTTATTAATAGTAAAATCATTTGATGGTTTTGTTCCGCTTATCACATAAACAGTTGCTGACTTACCGTTATGAATCAACATTCGCGCAATGGCTAATCCATCTCCACCATTATTACCTGATCCACAGAAGATGCTAAAACGAATGCCTGGCTTTGTGTTTTGTAAAATCCAGTCGGTACATTTTGCAGCTGCACGTTCCATTAAATCTATGGAAGTAATTGGCTCATGCTTTTTTGTGATTGCATCAGCCTCACGGATTTGTGTTGCAGATAAAATCTTAATCATGTATTGTTTAGCATATGTACTTCAATATTCTTATCAGAAAAGTGGTTGGCTAAATGAGTGCCATCACCATGTATAGTATATATTTCTTTTGGATTCACTTTTTCAACCAAGGTTAGTAAATCATTCCAGTCAGCATGGTCGCTAATAAATAATTTTAAATCTCCGTCTTGTAAATTATTCCATCCGCTGGCAAATGCTCTCAAGTAACTTATGTTTGGGTACATACTACGATAGGCAGCTGGCGGTAGCAGGTAAACAACATTTTTTTCTTTACGAAATTTTCGTTTGTCGTACGATTCCCAGGGTCCTAATAATATACCCGACTGCTGATAAAAATGATGATAAGGCAACATGTATTTGTGAACCATAACAATTCTGTCTGCACAAAAAGCATTGATCATTTGAGTTAAGCGTTGTGCTTTTCCTAATGCATAACAACCTAATACAATATTAGTATCGCTAAAATCATTGAGCTTTAATATTTCTTGTTTGGGGTCAGGATGTTTTGTTTCGGGATGAGCAAATGTTGTTTCTGTAATCAACACATCAGCTTTAGCAAACTCAAAAGCTTCGCAGGTCGGGTCCTCTGAAAGTTTAAAATCACCTGTGTATAAATACCGGATTTTGTTTTTTTCAAACAACACTTGCGCTGAACCTAAAATATGCCCGGCCGGGATAAAAGTTATGGTAGTTCCATTTAACTCAAATGGCTCAGCATAATTTTTCTGATATATAATGCCGGGATAATTCCGGTGTCGTTTGCGAATAAGTGATGCAGTGTGTGGAGTGCAATAAACATCGCGAGTGCCAACAGTAACATGGTCAGCATGTGCATGACTAATAATTGCTGATACCACAGGCAGAATAGGATCCAGGTGAAATTCTCCAGGCGCAAAGTACAAGCCTTCATCAGTATATTGAATACTATTTGTTTTCAATGGTAATAAATTGCTGATGTAAATTTAACACTTGTGGTAGCAAAGCTTGCTTGTCGTCATTAATTATTACGTAGTCTGCCAGAGTTTTCTTTTTCTCAGCGCTCCATTGTTGGTTAATGATTGATAACACTTCTTCCATAGTACGATTATCCCGTTTCATGGTTCGTTCAATACGTAAATTATCAGGTGCATCCACAAGTATGATTTTATCCAAATTTTTATAGGTTCCGCTTTCAAATAGAATAGCAGACTCACGAATAAAATAATTTGTTGTTACTGTTTGTTCCCAGTCAATGGAATCAGCTATAACAGCAGGATGAACAATATTGTTGATAGCAGTTAGTAGTTCGCGATTATGAAAAATAAGATTGGCTATTTTTTTTCGCTCTAAATTACCTGCATCATCATATACATTTCCTAATACTAATTTTAATTTTTGTTTAACACTTTCATCGTGTTGCATAATTCTTTTTGCAGCATCATCTGCATTATAAACCGGAATGCCTAATGAACTGAATATTCGACAAACAATTGATTTGCCACTGCCGATTCCGCCTGTTATGCCAACCCTTAACATTTATTTTTGTTGGATAAAAAATTCCACCACTTGTGGAGAAATTGTTACATCAGAAATGTCGGTTGGCATTCTGGTTAGCTTAACTTTTAGTTTATTGATATCAATTGGGTTCGAAAGATTAGCTATCGCTTCAAATTGATTTGCTTGAATTTTGTTGTACAAACTCAATGGTACATGATATTTGATTGAAACACTTGCAGGAATTAATGTAATTTGTTTCATACCGCTTTTTGTAATATTGATGGGGATTGAAACACTTCCTTCTGTATAAGGTTCAACTTTCATATAAACCCAAATCTTATCAGTACTATAATTGATGTTACTTTTTTCAGATGGCTTAATAGTTAATGAATGGAATAGTGTTTTGTCAAGGAAATTGAATTCATAAGGATACGTGCTCAATTCATTGATTGATTCAACATCAAGTGAATCGCCTGATATATAAATGCTGTCGGGTTGAATGATGAGGGCACTTGATGAAGCGAATTGTTTCTTAAAATTAAAAGACAACAAAGCTTTGACAGGCACTTTTTTAGAATAACGTTCGGTGGAGTTAAAATCGATGATTTGTGGAGAAACATAAATCAGCGAAATCAAGTTTTTAAAAGCTGACTCAGTGATTTTCAAAAGTTGTGCGGTGCTAACCATTGATGTATTACCAGTAAAAACCAGAGGAGGTAGTTGATCGTAATTAATTATTATCGAACGATTGCCTTTTTTTAAGTGATACTTGATTAAATCAAAACCGCTGCCTGATATCTCAGTAATTAATTTACCGGGCAATTCATCAGGTAACGAGGTTTCAGGAA
>JANNXV010000057.1:0-2664 GCA_031409815.1 Bacteroidota bacterium | reverse complement strand
CTGAAGATTTACGTGACCTAAATTGAACGCTGCATAAGTTCGCTGTCCAGTATAGGGAAAATGAAGTGCATTGCTGTTAGCAATAGAAGTATATAATTGGCGACAATAAAAATTTGTGTTTGTAATTACAGATGGAATTATTGCAGTTGATGAAGAACCGAAATAGCCAATTAGATCTACATGTATGTAATTTCGATTAAAAATGGCATTGTTTGTATTGAAACTCCAATGATTTCCATTAGAATAGACCGCACGTATTCCATCTTCTATGACCACCGGATATGCTGAAGTGCCTTCAATATATAAAGTAGAAAATGCTGCCGTTCCTGTTCCCTGTAATTCAATCCCTTCCCACATTGCACCTGTTCCATTGCAAGATTGTAAATGTGAAATATTGTGTGCAGTATTAATAGTTAAAGTTATACCGGGAAGGACTACGATTTTAACGGGAATTGTAACAGAGGTAGCACCAAAATCAATATTGCAGTCAGTCAAAGTTAAGTCAACATCAACAGTTAAAATACCATTGAAGTTAAAATTTTTGTTTGCTATAGTATTACCTACTCCCAAATTAGTTAATAATTGAATAGCCGTTATATTCCCGTATTAATTCGGAAAGAACGAACTACATTGTCCATAAATTTGATTGCTGCACAAAACAAAAATAATCATTGCAGATAACTGCAAGTAAACGAATTTAGTTTTTAGTTTTTTTTCATATGGTTTGATTTTTTAAATGTGAACTTTTATCGAGAAGCTATTTTGAAAAAATGAATAATATAACACGAAATAAAGCAATATTATTCACAATAAGAATATAAATGCGTTATATTAGTACTATTACTTCGTTATATTATGGTTAATTAACAGGGATTGATAATGATATTTGACCCTGTGCAAAAAGTTCATGTAGGAAAAATAATAGAGCAAAAATTTAAAGAAAGTGGATTGACCAAAAAAGCTTTTGCTGATAAAATAAATTTGAGTCAAAGGCATCTTTATACGATCTTCAGTAAAAACTCTGTTGATACAGGTCTATTGATGCGCATATCTGAAGTTTTGAATTATGATTTCTTTATTCATTTTACAAAGTCAAAAAGCATAGCTCCAAATGAGTCGAATATTGAAGAGGCAGAGATTCAATTGGTAATCAGAATTACAAGAAATATTTCCAGAGTAAGCATATTAGAGCAAATTGACAAGAAACTGAAACAGCTTATATAATTAGCTATAGATTGTTATCCGCAATCGTGATGGAGTCACACCAACGGTCTCATAAACAAAATTACAAATACCTGTTCAGCAAATTCAATTCAAAAACTTTCGGTAAATATTTTTGGTTCAGGCACGATCTTAACGAGTTGGCATGTTTGGTATGATGCATATCAGTTCCTACCATATCAATCATTTCTAAGTCGATCATTTTCTCGGCTGTTTTTTTTGCATCGGGTCCGTAGTAACCTGTGAGCGAGTTTAAGTTTAATTGCAGCAACACACCTGTTTCGCGAATGCTTCTGTATTCATCAAAATTGCTATACCAAAATGGATACCTTTCAGGATGCGCTAGAATGGGTTTGTAACCTAAAACCTGCGCACGAAAAAATATTTGCTTTATATTATCAGGAGGGTTGATATAGGATATTTCCATCAGCAAGTGATTATCACCAAAAGTCATTAGTTTTTCTGATTCCAATTTTTGCAAAAATCCATCGTCAATATAATACTCAGCCGCAGCAGAAATTTCTACAGGAATGTTTTCAGCTTTCAATGCTTTGCGCACCTCTTCCAAACCGGCATTAATAATTTCAGGAGTGTTTTTGTAATAATCACTCATGATGTGTGGCGTTGTAATAAGACGAGTATAACCCAATTGATGCAGCGTTCTGATCAGGTCTAAACTTTCTTCTATTGTTTTTGCGCCATCATCAATGCCCGGAATTAAGTGCGAGTGCATATCGACACCCAAAGTTGAAAAGTCGTGTATCTCAACTGCCTTGTCCTTTGGAGAAGAAAAAATATTAAAAATACTACGCATGTTTTTTTGAAAATGCTTTTTTAAACCATTCAATAGTTGCTGGCAAACCCTGTTCCAATTTATACTGTGGTTTATAACTCAGAAAATTTTTTGCCATTGAAATATCCGCCAACGAATTTTTTACATCTCCTTTTCTTTCGGGCATGTATCGAGGATGCTTGGTGCTTCCGGTTATTGCAGCCATGATTGCATACAGTTGATTTACAGAAACGCTTTCGCTAACTGCAATATTGTAAACTTTGTTGAATGCGCCTTTGTCCTCTGTAAAAAGTGCTCGCACATTTGCCTGTACCGCATTTTCTACAAAAGTAAAATCGCGTGTTTGCTCACCATCACCATAAATCACCGCATCGGATTCAAACAATTGCGCATTCATAAAAAGTGGAATGGCTGCTGCATAGGGTCCATTAGGATCTTGTCGAGGTCCAAACACATTGAAGTAACGAAGGCCCATCACAGGCATTTTATAATGCATGGCGAAAACCGAAGCATATAATTCGTTACTCAGTTTTGAAACCGCATAAGGCGAAAGCGGATTTCCGATTTGCGATTCTTGTTTTGGTGATGCTGTGCTATCTCCATAAACAGAGGATGAACTTGCGTAAGCAAAACGTTCAACACCTGCATCG
>JANNXV010000056.1:0-4455 GCA_031409815.1 Bacteroidota bacterium | reverse complement strand
CAAAAACTTTCTCATCATCTTCAAAAATGGTCTCCATCAAAATTTTTATTTCAGGAAATTGCGGCTTCAATATTTTCACTGCTTCAATGCCATTCATGCCTGGCATTTCAATATCCATCAACACAACATCAGGTTTTGTGTCTGCAATATTTTTAATAAGATTATCACAATTTCCAAATGCGCCTGCACATTCAAAACCAGCACTGCCATTTATTAATGTGGTGAGACCGCGCCTGAGGTTGGTATTGTCTTCAAAGATTACAACTTTTATATTTCTCATGATTTATTTTTTAACCGCAGAGATTCGCAAAGATTTTCGCAAAGAACCGCGGAGGTATTTCATAAATTGTTTACTACTCTTTTAACACCATCCTTAACTTTGAGCACATTGAAATTAATAAGCAGCCCGAGCTTGCATCCTGAAAGTTTGAGGTATGTGAGAACCTGAGCAAGGTGAATATCATTTAAAGCTTCAATAGATTTAATTTCTACTATAACCTTTTTCTCAATCATTAGATCAATGCGATACCCACATTCAAGTTTTACTTCCTGATAAATCAAAGGCAGGGGTTTCTGCTTTTCTATTATCAAACCTGTCTTTGACAATTCAAAAAATAAACATTCTTCGTATGCTGATTCTAATAATCCCGGACCCAAGGCCTTGTGAACATTAATTGCGCATCCTATAATTATTTCTGATAACTCATTTTCGCTCATATAACCTCTGCGATTTTTCTTTGCGTTTCTCTGCGGTTAATTTTATTTTATGCTTTCAGTATTAATTCTATTTGTGTTCCGTTTCCTTTACTTGATTCTATTTTAAAAGAGGCTTTCATTTCATCTGCTCTTCGCTTCATGTTTTTAAGTCCGTTTCCTATGTTGTCCTGCGCGGTGTCGAAGCCAATCCCATTGTCAAGTATGCGGAGTTTGATAAACTCATTTTCACTGACAAGCGTAATGGCAACTGTTGTTGCGCCCGAATATTTTACAAGATTGTTTACTGCTTCTTTAAAGATGAGATATAAATTTCTGCGTCCTTCAAGTGAGAGTTTTTTCTCATTTAATGATTCATCGGATTGAAAAGTAAATTCAATTTTTTTTGCGCGAAACAAATTATACGCAAACGATTTCATCCTGAAAATTATTTTGGCAAAGCTGTCGTTCTCAGGAGTAACAGTCCAGACAATATCGCTCATAGCATCAATAATTTTTCGTGATGCCTCGCCAATCATTTCCAATGCTTCATCTTGCTGTTCATCTTTTTTGCGAGCCACCTCGCTATAAATTGAAATACTATTTAATGTCGAGCCAATATCATCATGTAAATCGCCTGCAATTTTATTTCTGATGTCAGACAAGCGAAGCGTTTGGCGTGTTTTATAAGTGCGATAACCTAATAGCAACAATACAATCACTAAACACAATCCGCCTATAGAAAAATACATCAACAGCTTTTGTTTTTTGATTTCAACATGCTGAATCTCTTTGTCTTTATTAAGCAGAATAATTTCATTGTCTTTTTTTTCGGTTTCGAACTTCGTTTGCATTTCTGCTATTTGAGAATTCTTTTTTTCATTGAGAATCGAATCATAAAGTGCGAAGTAAAGTTTGTGATTTATATAAGCATTTTTATAATCGTTCTTCTTCTCAAATACTTCGGATAGCGAACTATAGAAGGCTATGATATTAGAATTATTTCCAACAACTTTTGCCATTTCAAGTCCAAGATTAAAATTTTTCAACGCTTCATTATATTCACCCTGATGAAAATACACCTCTCCAATCCCTCTATAAGAAGTGGAGATGTTAAACGTATCACCCATTTCACTAAACACTTTTAAGGATTCAGAAAAATCATCAAGAGACTGAGAATAATTTCCCAGTTTTGTATTTATATGAGCCATTATATTCTTAGCCTGAGCAGCACCAACCCTATTGCCGATAGCATCTAATATTTTAAAACTCCGCTGGCAAAAGTTTAAAGCCAGTTCCAGGCTGTCGAGTTCCTGGTAAGCAGCACCCATATTCATAGAAACAAGTCCAACACCTTGTTTGAACCCAATTTCTTCGTAGAGTTTTAATGCTTGTAAATGATATTTTATTGCACCAGCATAATTCAGGTTGCCACCGGAAGCATTCCCTAAGTTAAAGTAGGCATCGCCCATTCTTTTTTTATCTCCAAGAGCTTCTGCCAACTTTAATGAAGCATAATAATATTTAATCGCTTCAGCATAATTGGCTTGTTCCTCATAAATAATACCGATGTTGCCATAAGACTTTTCGATTCCCGCTGAATCACCTATTTCCTTATTTATCTGCAACGATTTTTGATGAAACTTAAGCGCCTCCGAATAATTACTCTGGTAAGTATATACCAGCCCCATGTTGTTGTAGCATTTAGCAATGATTTTTTTATCATTAATTTTTTGGGAGATGGATAATGCTTTCTCAAATTTTTTCAGCGCTTCGGGATATTTGCCCTCGTTAAAATAAGTGATGCCATAATTGAGGTACGATATTGCCTTTCCCTTTTCGAAATGGAGTTTTCCGGAAAGAACTAATGCTTCAGTGCTATACTTTCTTGACAAATCAAAGTCTCCTGCCAGAAAATATTCTCGGCTCATTAAATTAAGCGTATTCACTTTGCTCGTATCTTCTTTTGCAACTTTTAAAACCTGCAACAGCGAATCAATTTTATCCCCTGCACGGCATAATTGAGTTATGCCGATGAAAATAGTACAGAAGAAAAATAAAATTATTTTTTTCATAATGGTTTAAGCATTCAAAGTGAACTGATTATTTCTGATGCACTGCAAGTGAATTGTTTCCTCTCAATTAATTGCTACAAAGGTAAATGTACGCTTCCATTATTACCTATCACCTGTTCAGGTGATATTTTCAAAAGATGGTTGCAAATCTCACGTGTTTAGGTGATTGCCGGGTGCAGATTTTCGCAAGTTCTTTGTCTCGAAATTATTTCACTATTAATTCAAAATAAAAATCAAACAATTAAAAACTAAAAACGATGAAAAAAATTCAAATGATTGCCATTGCAGTTATGTTTCTAACTGCATGTAACAAAGACATGAATGAAGTTATGCCTTCTTCAACCGGACAGACAGATGTAGCTTCGGATTCAAACTTGAAAAAATGTAAGCATACCCGTCCGTTTTCAATAAATTTTTATACAACTGTGGATACCAATTCGGCAATTCCACCAACACCTTGCAGCGGTGACTTGCCGGGTTTTGCAAATGCAGGTTATTTTTTGCATGGAACTGCCTCTCACATGGGCTTGATTAATGTTGCAGGTAGTAGAGGACAAGATGTAAGTTGCAATCTTAGTTTTACTACGGCCTTACTTACAACAAGTGTTGCTGGTGAAATTACATCTGCTTGCGGAGACAAAATATTTTATACAGGCAACGATGAAATAAATGTATTCAATCTATTGACAAACTCAGGCACAACAGGCACCATCACCGGCTTGTGGACCATAACAGGCGGCACCGGAAAATTTGCAGGAGCAACAGGGTCTTTTCCCATTAATGGTCCGGTTGATTTTACAACAAGTACATTTAGTATTACAGGAGTAGGTACTATTACATATTAAGTTCCAATGCCTGAATTCTTACCTTTAGCTTCATAAAGACAACGTATCATGAAAAAAATACTGATCCTCTTGATTCTCAATTCTCAATTCTTAATTTCTGATTCTTTTGCCCAAGCCCCTAATTGGCTTTGGGCAAAACGAATTGGAGGATCAAGTTTTGAAGATGACATCGGCCATTCTGTTGCTACTGATGCTTATGGTAATGTATATACTACTGGTGTTTTCGTAGGTACTGTTGACTTTAACCCGGGTGCAGGAGTTTACAACTTAACTGCTCCGGGAGGAGCCGATGAACTATTTATTTCTAAATTAGATGCATCCGGCAATTTTGTATGGGCAAAAAATATGGGTGGAATATATCCAGAAGAAGGCCACTCCATTGCCATTGATGCTTTTGGGAATATTTACACCATAGGTGATTTCGAGGGGGTTAGCGACTTTGACCCTGGAGCAGGAATTTTCAATTTAACTTCTGCCGGGTATTATGACACGTTCATTTCCAAACTAGACAGCAATGGGAATTTTATTTGGGCAAAAGCATTGAACGGAACACTTCATTCATGGAGCAAATCTTTAAGTCTTGATGCTTTGGGAAATGTTTATACAGTAGGGTCTTTCTTTGGAACAGTTGACTTTGATCCGGGCATTGGAATATTCAATTTAACCTCGGCAGGTTATGATGATATTTTTGTTTCCAAATTGGATAGCGGAGGCAATTTTATTTGGGCAAAAGTACTTGGTGGCACAAGCAACAACTATTGTAATGATATAGTCATAAGCTCATCCAACAGCTCAGATTTATACATTACAGGTAATTTCTCAGGTACAGCAGACTTTGATCC
>JANNXV010000055.1:0-33326 GCA_031409815.1 Bacteroidota bacterium | reverse complement strand
AATGCATTTGTGGTAACAATGGAAACTCCTGTTCAACCTACAATAACCTCTTCAAGCGGATCAAATATATTTTGTGCTGGAGGTTCAAATACGTTGAATAGCACTGCTGCTAATGCCTTTTTATGGAGTAATGGAGCAACCACAGCATCCAATGTAATAACAACTCCCGGAAGTTATACGGTTACCACCACATCAATTAATGGTTGTACTAGTGTATCGAATGCATATGTTGTAACCATGGAAACTCCAGTTCAACCTACAATAACCTCTTCAAGCGGATCAAATATATTTTGTGCTGGAGGTTCAATTACGTTGAATAGCACTGCTGCTAATGCCTTTTTATGGAGTAATGGAGCAACCACAGCATACAATGTAATAACAACTCCCGGAAGTTACACGGTAACTACCACATCAATTAATGGATGTACTAGTGTATCGAATGCATATGTAGTAACTATGGATAGTCCTATGCAACCAACAATTGTTTCCAATAAACCCTATTTGTGTATAGGAGATTCAATACAACTCAGTGTTGGAAATTATTCTTCAATTTTATGGAGTAATGGCAGCACAGCTACTTCAATTTATATTCAAGACACCAATTTTTATTCTGTAACAATTACAAATAGTTTTGGTTGTACTTCAATTTCTAATGCTATTCAATTTTCGCTTCATGAATTACCTGAAGCAATTATAAACGCCCCAACTTCACAAACTTGTCCGGGCCAGATAATACCACTTTCTGCATCATTGACAGGTTTAACATATGCTTGGTCAACCGGACAAACAACATCAATGATTAGTGCATCGATTGCAGGCGAGTATTATTTGACCGTTACCGACCAATATGGATGTGTGGCAGAGGCTCCACCTGTTCAGTTATTTTTTGTTAGTCCTGTTGTTACTATTAATCCAGCTGGTAATAAAGCAATTTGTTCAGGAAGTAAACAGCTATTAACTGCAGTATTTAATTCATCAGCAGCTTCGTTTCAATGGTATAGAAATAATGTAATTATTGCTGGAGCTATTGGGTCCACTTATCAGGCAAGTTTGGCTGGCACTTATACTGTAAGATATACAGATACCAATGGATGTACTGCTCTTTCATCAGGTAGTGTACTTTCAATTTCAAGTGCTCCAACAGCATCATTTGTTCTTACAAATCATTTGGATGAATGCAAAGACACATTAGTTACATGCACCGCAAATACAGGCACTGGTTTAACTTATCAATGGCTAAAAAATTCAGTTAATATTCCAGGTGCTATTAGTCAAGTTTATAATACTACAAGTAAAGGAACCTATGGTGTTGTTGTAACCAATAGTGTTGGATGTAGTAAGGTAGCTTCTACCAAAGTTGTACCGGTTATTAATCCAGCAGTGCCAGTTGTTACGGCTTCTGGTCCATTAACTATTTGCAATACAGATAGTGTAGTATTAACATCTACCGCAGGTACTGGTTATATGTATCAGTGGTTTAGGAGTAATATTGCTATTGCTAATGGAACTTCGCGAACATATGTTGCAAAAATTGCTGGAACATATAGGGTGCGAATTACCATTCCGCTTGGTTGTACCGCAACATCAGCTAATACAACGGTAAGAGTGAATACCTGCGCTTCCAGATTTTCAGCGAATAGCGAGGAAGGGTCAACAGAAGAAATTTTAATTTATCCTCAACCATTTAAAACAGATTTTGAGATTCGGATTTTCTCCGAATTGAAATTAGCCTATTTGAATTTTCAATTGTATAGCGCTGATGGCAAGTTAGTTTTTCAGGATAACAATTTGCCGCTTATCAATGGTGTAACAAGTGTTAACCCTGGCAATATTCCAGAAGGATTGTATTTTTATAGATTGGTTAGCGATGATAAACTCTACAATGGTAAAGTGGTAAAAGACTAAAGTATTTGTAACATCTACTTGACTTTAATCATTTTGTATTTTTTTAAGTTATAGTTCGATCATTTTCAATTTTTAAGCTCAATATTGTTTGAATCAGCAACTTGGTATCGAATAAAGTTCAATGTATTTAATCGGTTAGAATGCTTATTTTCAACCAGCGACATTCTATTCAGTTTAGTTATTTTTTTGCTAATTTAAATTTCAAATTCTACCATTTCTAATTTCCCAACCAACTATATTTGGCAATCAATTAAACTAGCATAACAATGGGTCGTTTATTAGAAGGAAAAACAGTATTAATAACCGGAGCCTCAAGAGGTATTGGAAGAGGTATCGCAATCAGAATGGCACAGGAAGGAGCAAATATTGCTTTTACCTTTCTAAGTTCACCTGATAAAGCCAAAGAATTAGAGGAGGAACTAAAGCAATTCAATATTAAAGCAAAGGGCTATCAGTCAGATGCAGCAAATTTTACTTCTGCTGATCAACTAATCACAAATGTGCTTGCAGATTTTCAATCATTAGACATTGTAGTTAATAATGCGGGCATTACTCGTGATAATTTGCTTATGCGCATGTCGGAAGAACAGTTTGACGATGTTATCAGAACCAATCTTAAATCTGTTTTCAATATTACTAAGGCGGCACAAAAGCCAATGCTGAAACAACGTAAAGGTTCAATAATAAATATTTCTTCTGTAGTAGGAGTAAAAGGAAATGCAGGTCAGGCGAATTACGCAGCAAGCAAAGCCGGTATTATTGGTTTTACCAAATCAATTGCTCAGGAATTGGGTTCTCGAAACATCAGATGCAATGCGATTGCACCTGGTTTTATAGAGACTGAGATGACTGAGAAACTAAATGAGGAATCTGTTAAACAATGGCGTGAGTCTATTCCTTTAAAACGAGGTGGAAGTCCTGAAGATGTAGCAAATTGTGTGATATTTCTGGCTAGCGATCAATCTTCTTATATCACCGGACAAACCATTCAGGTTGATGGTGGCATGTTGACCTGATAGGCTCACAATAAATTTAATCCAATCAATTTTCTAATAATTGTAAATCTTAAAAAATAAATGAAACGAATTATCAATTTATTAATGACTGCACTTCTTATGTGCTCAGTTGTTAACGCAGGTCAACCTGAAACTGCAGCAAATATTCTTCCTTATCCCATCCAGCAAAAAAAATTAGCTAATGGAGCAAATGTTGTTACAGTCCCTTACGATAGTCCTGGATTGGCTGCTTTTTATATTGTGATGCGAGTAGGCTCACGTGATGAAGTCGAAGAAGGAAAATCCGGTTTCGCTCATTTTTTTGAACATATGATGTTTAGAGGAACGGATAAATATTCATCCGATCAATACAGCGAGGTTTTGAAATCAATTGGTGCTTCTGCTAATGCAAATACTTCGCTCGACAGAACAGTGTATCATATGACAGGTAATGCTGAAATGCTTGATAAAATGTTTGAAATCGAAGCAGACCGATTTATGAATCTTCATTATTCAGAACAGGCATTTAAAACAGAAGCAGGAGCCGTAAAAGGTGAGTACACCAAGAACTCATCTAACCCAATGAACCAACTAGATGAGAAGGTGAGTGATGTGGCATTTGTAAACCACACTTACAAACACACCACGATGGGATTTTTTAAAGACGTAGTAGATATGCCGAATCAATACCAATACTCACAGGACTTTTATAAACGATTTTACAGACCTGAACTTGCAACCATTATTGTGGTTGGTGATGTTACAGCAGACAAAGTAAATAAGTTAGCGGAGAAATATTTTGGTGTTTGGAAAACAGGATATGCTCCAAAAGAAATTGCCACAGAGCCCGAGCAAAATGAAACCAGATATGCACATATTCAAGTCCCAAATTATCCTGCTGTTCTTGCTCTTAATTACAAGGGGCCGGCTTTCGCAACAGACAATAATGATTACGAAGCATTAGATATTTTATGCAATCTTTTGTTTTCCGAAAAGTCTGCATTATACAATAAATTAGTGACTGACGAGCAGAAACTGCGTAGCCTTGAACCTTCGGTTTACTTTACACGCGATCCTTACCTCGTAGGTGTAACAGCCACTTTTGTTGATGATAAGGATGTGATGGTTGTGTATGATAAAATAAATGCGGCTATTGAGAAAATAAAAACAACACCTGTAAACGAAAAGGATCTGGCCGACACCAAAAGTCAGTTAAAATACAGCTTTGCCATGCGTATTGATAACCCCTCAACAATTGCAGAATCACTTTCTTATTTTACATGGGTTTCAGGTAATCCCGAAAGTATTAATACTTCTTATCGTCATTATGATTCTGTTACACAAGCAGATATTATGCGTGTTGCAAAAAAATATTTTGTTGAGCAGCATCTCACAATTGGCACCATTACACCCGGTGAAAATTCACCATTCAGAAAATAGGTTTTTACCAATAAAATTGTGCTTAAAAATTTAAATTAACCTTATAAAAGTTCTAAAATAAAATGAAAAATATCGTTCTCGGTTTCGCAACATTTATTTTCCTTATCAGCACTATTCAGCTATCAATTGCTGCAGATGTTGTGGAGTTAAAACTACCTAAATCAAACAAAGTTATCATCAAATTAATGTTTCGCAACGGTTCCATCTGCGATCCAAAAGGTAAAGAAGGGTTAACCCAACTTACTGCTAATACAATTATTGAAGGCGGAACTAAAGATATGAGCAGTACAAAGTTGAAAGACTTTTTATATCCAATGGCTACATCATTTTCTGTTAGCGTTGATAAAGAAATAACTGTATTCACCTTTCAAGTGCATAAGGATTTTATCGATAAAGTATATCCAATCATAAAAAACTTAATAACTGCACCGCGTTTTGCTGAAGAAGATTTTAGTCGTTTAAAATCCAATCAACAAAATTATGTTGACGAAATTATTCGTTCAGCTTCTGATGAAGAATACAGTAAAAAAGCTTTAGAAGATTTTCTCTTTCGTGGAACTAATTATCAGCATATGGTAGATGGAACTTCTAATGGTGTAAAAAATTGTTCGCTTAAAGATGTAAAGGATCATTACTCCAATTATTTTACTTCAGAAAATGTTAGCATTGGCATTGCCGGAAACTATACAGCCGAGCTTTTAAATAGTTTGGTTATTGATATGAAAAAATTATCGAATACGATTCCTTCACTTCCGGCTGCAGGTATAGCTGCAAAAGCAGACGGTTTAAATGTTGAGATTATTTCGAAAGACAATGCATTAGGTTCGGCCATATTTATGGGCTTTGCTTTGCCGATAACACGAGCATCAGATGATTTTGCACCTCTTATGATCGCTAATTCCTGGCTAGGTGAACACCGTAAAAGTTACTCTCATCTCTATAAAAAAATTCGAGAAGAGCGTTCGATGAATTATGGTGATTACAGTTATATTGAATGGTATAGTAACGGTGGTAGCAATATGGTTCCTCGTCCAGGTGTACCCAGATCTTCTAATTATTTTTCTATTTGGCTTCGCCCTGTTCAAACTGCAAAGGGTCTGAAAAAGCAATATCCTGAGTTGAAAGACATTACAATTGGCCACGCTCATTTTGCTATGCGTATGGCATTGTACGAAATGCAGAATTTGGTTGATAATGGACTTAGTGATGAGGATTTTGAATTAACCAGAACATTTCTTCGGAGTTATATTAAGCTATATACTCAAACTCCCGAACGACAATTGGGATATTTAATGGATAGTCGTTTTTATGGTCGTAAAGATTATTTAAAGGAAATGGATGAGTTACTTGCCAAGGTAACAAACGCAGATGTAAACAGATGTATGCAGAAATACTGGCAAACAGAAAATATGTATATCGCTATTGTAACAGACAGTACAGAAGTCGCACCATTGAAAAATAGTTTAGAGAAAAATCTGCCATCTCCTATGAGTTACTCCAATACTCAAAAAGCAGTATTGTCTGCTGAAATTTTGGAAGAAGATAGTTTTATTATGTCTCATCCCTTAAAGAATGTGAAAGTAACAGTCATCAATTCTAAGGAAACTTTTAAATGAAATTTAAGTGATTTCAACAGAAGTGTTTTTTAATTGGAATAAAGTTTGAATTGATACCAAGAAATTAATTTATGAAGAAGACTTCTGTCACCACATTTCTATTGGCAATTTTACTATTTGTTTTTGATGCGTGTTCACCCAAAATTCCATTTACACAGGCTATAAGGGATAAATACAAGCTCACAGAAGCTGATTTAAAATCAATTCAGTTTTATCTTTCTGAACAGGTTGTGCTAAAGAGAGGTGAGGACCTTGGAAGAGAAAAGGGTACAGATGATGGAACATTAGTAATAAAGAGCGGCAAGAATCTGGAGGAGGTTGTGTTTAAAAGAAACACTGCTTGCGTAATTAATCAGGTGGTAGATAATAGTAAAGTAACGATGGGTTTTGAAGATGATCCTAAAAAATATTTAGTGTTTGGCAGCGATGGTGACCCCAATGGATATTATTCAATAAAAGCACTAGAATGGGTTAAATCAAGAGGTAAAATTAATTATGGTGATCAAACCTATTACACCTATTTAAACAATCAGGGTGTCTACTTAATGTTTAAAATGAAAAGCCTTAAAAATGTTAACCTTGACCAGAAGGTTGTTAAAGGAAAAAAATTGTAGTTAAAATTTATATTTGTTAAAGAGTTTTTTTTAATTAAGATATTTTAATGACTCTTATGTTAAAAACAATGCAATAGTTTTGCTGAACTATAAAATGCCGCAACTCAGCATCATTATTCCCACAAAGGACCGACATCTTATATTTAATGAAACCCTGCATCGTGCTTATTTAGCCATTGAAGGATTAGATATTGAGATTATTGTTGTTAATGATTCCAAAACACAAGGAGTTGAAGTCCCGGTGTCCTTTAATAAAGTTCATGTAATCAATAATCCGGAGCAAGGTGTGGCATCTGCCCGCAATAATGGTGCAGCCATCGCTCAATCATCATTGCTTTTGTTTTTGGATGATGACATGTGGATTAGTGCTGAACTGATAAATAAAACACTTCAATTAAATGCTGAGCATCCACAGGCGATTTTTAATTTCAATTGGGAATACCCTAATGAATTAAGAAAAAAAATTCAGTTGCAGCCTTTTGGAAGATTTTTAGAATCCATTCATTTTACAACCATGAAAGGATGGTGTAGAGGTATGGATTGGCATGAAGATAAAATGTTTCCTACAACAGGTTTGGCTGGTGCAACGCTTCTCATTCCAAAAGAAATATATTTTAATGTAAATGGTTATGATGCTAGTTTTCCACTTGCCGGAGCAGAAGACCATGACTTCTCTGTTCGATTGATAAGAGCGGGATATAAAGCCTATATATACCCTATGATAAAGGCCTGGCATAACGAAGTGAATAAAACAAGCTTGCGTGGATTTTTGCAACGCACATATAATAATGCCATCACACATAGGCATGCAGCCAATATTGGTTACCAAGAGCTAATTGTTAGGTATTCGCCTTTAAAAAAGGGCGTTTATACTTTAATGCGATTACTTAATTCACCAATATTATTTATTACCGACCATTGGTTGAATTTTAGAATGTTTGATTTTTTATATTTCCGCTTATGTCATTTGCTGGTAGGTTTTTATATTTACAAAGGTTATCACAACATGCCTTTTGGAAAATAGAAAAATCTTATTTGTTATTTCATTAGTAGAAAGCAGTCTTGCTTTCGAATGGTTTTTTAGGGAACTTTCAAAAACAGAAACTCAATTCGAGATTGTTTTTTTGAATCCAAACGAACCATCTCTTGCCCACTATTGTCGTAAGCTAGATATCGAGGTTCATTGTTTTCGATACCGAGGTAAAAAGGATTTCCCACTCTGTTTTATTAAATTATGCTGGTTACTGTTTAGCAAACGGATAAAAACGGTGCATGCACATTTGTTTGATGCAAGTTTGATGGCTATTATGGCTGCAAAAATTAGCGGAGTTCCAAATCGAATACACACCCGTCATCATGCTTCTCAACATCATCTTTATAATCAACATGCCGTAAAATACGATCATTTAATAAATAAGCACTCAACGCATATTGTAGCTATTAGCGAGGGTATCAAAAACATTTTGATGGAAAATGAAAAGGTGCCTGCTCAAAAAATCACAGTTGTTCATCATGGTTTTGATCTTAACTATTTTGAGGATGTAAATGCAGAGCGTATCAACTCTTTAAAGAAAAAGTATGATTTAGGGAACGCAAACCCTACTGTTGGAGTAATTTCAAGATGGACTTATTGGAAGGGTATTCAATATATTATTCCTGCATTTAGGGAGTTGCGACAAGAATTTCCATTAGCAATTCTATTACTTGCCAATGCAAAAGGCGAATATGAAAAGGAGATTGAAGAATTACTTACTTCGCTTCCGTTTGATAGCTATCGAAAAATAGTTTTTGAAGTCGATACACCATCAATGTATCATTTGATGGATGTATTTGTACATGTTCCGATTGATGATCACAGTGAGGCATTTGGGCAGGTATATGTTGAAGCGTTGGCAGCTGGCGTTCCATCTGTTTTCACTTTGTCAGGAATTGCAAATGAATTTGTAAATAATCGTGCCAACGCAATAGTAGTTCCGCATCAAAATGCAGCAGCAATTACCAGCGCTATAAGTGAAATTTTATCGAATACTAATTTGAAGCAATCACTAATTGCAAATGGTAAAAAGGATGTAGCAGTGCATTTTGATATTATAAAAATGATTAATAAAATGAAAACTATTTATGAGTGATCAGTCGATAAAGTTTTCGGTAATTATTCCAACTTACAACCGGGCAGCGTTTATTGAAACTACCATAGGTTCTGTACAAAATCAACAATATCAAAATTGGGAATTAATAATTGTAAATGATGGGAGTACTGATAACACGGAGCAAATTGTAAAAACTATTCTGGATGAAAGAATTAAGTATGTATTAATTCCGAACGCTGAAAGAGGCGCTGCACGCAATGCAGGTATCAGAATATCTGCCGGTGATTTTGTTTGTTTTCTGGATTCAGACGATGTACTATTACCCAATCATTTATCAGAAGCGAGTAACTACATCAGCAAAAATGCAGAAGTAAAAATATTTCATCATGGGTATGAAATAAGAAATCAAACCGATAAGATATTGTTTTCATCCAAGCATCTGCCACCACAGCTGAATGATGAACTAAAGAGTAACAATGTGGTTAGCCCAAACGGAATTTTTATTTCTTCTGCTATTGCAAAAGAAAATCTTTTTATCGAAAATCGTTTATTGGCAGGAACAGAGGATTATGAATTGTGGTTGCGATTGGCAAGTAAATATGCGATTTTTCATCACCAGGTTCTTACTTCCATTCTAATTGATCATGATCAGCGTAGCATGAAAGAAACAGATATAGAAAAATTACTGACAAGAATTCATCTGTTTTTAAAATATGTTGAAGAGAATAATGCAGTTAAAACCTGGATTGCAGATTTTGATAAATTCAAATCGGTTCGCTTCTCCTATATATCCTTGCATGCAGCATTATCAAATAATAAACAAATCGCTTTTAAGTATTTAAAACTGGCATTGGCTATGTGGCCCCAATTAATAGTAACAAAACGATTTTTTATTATTGCTAAACAACTAATCAAATAATTAAGGTTTATCAGGTTTTTTGTTGCAGTAGTAGTTAGCATGAACTTAGATTAATTAATATTGTGTTGAGGTTTTTTACAGATTCATGGCTAAAATATTTTTAGTATTATTTAAAAATAGAAACTCAGAAAGAATAGCTGTGTGCAGGTTAAAGGCTGCCCGGATGATGAATCTTTTGTGTCCTGATCATTTAACTCCTTCTCTCAGAGAAAATTGTAATGAAAACACTGCATTGTTTTTATTTAATAAGAGAAGCAATGTTGAGTTTCATGATTTTAGTGTTTGTGCCGGTAGCTTTACTCAACTTTCTAATGACTGGTGGAGTAAGGACGAAATTCCTGATTCAGCTTCTTTGTTAATTCATACAAATGTTGATAAATGTACGGTCATAGCAAATAGTGTAGGAGGTAGGTGTACCTGGTATTATCAGGATGAAGAACAGTTTATAGTATCTACTTCTCAACGAGCCATTATTGCATGGTTGGGCTCGTTTCAAAGCAATCCACAAGCTATATCGTGGATGCTAGCAACTG
Organism: Bacteroidota bacterium; assembly: GCA_031409815.1. Classification (GTDB taxonomy): domain Bacteria; phylum Bacteroidota; class Bacteroidia; order AKYH767-A; family OLB10; genus JANLUX01. The sequence goes on along the minus strand of JANNXV010000055.1, from coordinate 23,214 downwards.
GCAATCTTGGTCCGGGAAATTCATGGGATAAGAGAATTATGCATTTACCTGCAGCTACCACAATTACCCTTAATCGTGATAACTGGAAGCTAAGTAAATCAACCCATTCGTTTTCATTTATTGATAGCGGTAAATCTTTTACTGAGTTAAAAGTAGAATTAAATGAAATTCTCGATTCCGTTTTTTCTAAAATAAAGATTGAATTGCCATTTACAGCTTTAACACTTTCGGGAGGTTACGACAGCCGAACAGTGCTTTATTATATGGTTAAACATTCCATACTGGTACCTACTGTTACATGGGGTTTATCGTCTTCTCTTAGCGAGAGTAAAACAGATGCCTATGCAGCCAAGCTATTAGCAAATAAGTTTGGAGTTCCTCACCGTTTTTTTTCTACTGATTTTAAAGATATTTCTTTTGAAACAGTTTTCAAGAGGTATATAGAAGCTGGAGAAGGTCGTCTCGACCATATAAATTCTTTTATGGATGGTCTTCGAATGTGGAAAAATTTGAGCGAATCTGGTATTCGTCATATTATCAGGGCTGACGAAGTTTTTGGTTGGCTACCTGCTAAAACTGACCAAGACGTTAGAATATCTTTGGATATGCATCGTATGGAAGACAACTCTAATATGCTGCCGCTGTCTGCATTTGGTCTTGAAGCCCAACAATACCCACAAGAATATCTGCATCAAAGCAATGAAACATTAGAACAATGGAAGGATAGGCTTTATCGGCAATTTCGACTGCCTTATGTGCTAACCAGTTTGCATGATATAGTGCATCCATATGTTGAAGTATTGAACCCTTTCTTACATGAAAAGGTTGTAGGTTTTTGTAACCAAATTCCGGATCCTCTTAGAACACAAAAGAAATTGTATTCTCAGACAGTGGCCGGACTAATTCCCGCTGTTTCTATTGCTCGCAAGGCATCGATACCGGAACCCAGTGCTATCTTTCGTTATGCACGCATAGTAAGTTTAATACTTGACGAATTGGCAAGCGAAGAGGCCAGAACTTATCTCGGTAGCGAATTTTTAAGTGCACTGCCCAATCATCTTTTTGTAGATGATAATTTAATTAACAAAACAAATAGTTCATTCAAGCTTTTGCTAAAGTCGGCTATACCATGGCAATTGAAAAAACTTTTACGAAGAGATTTATTAGGCTATCATGGCGATTTCAATCAACTAGCTTTTCGGGCAGCTATAATTACCCGAATGCATAGACTTCTGAAAACCGATTCTAAGTCATTTGAAAATTTAACAGAGTTTAATAGCACAGTCAATTTGTGAATTCAAATTCTTCTTCTCCATTTTTTAGCGTTGTAATTCCTACTTATAATCGGGCGCATTTAATTGTTGATACCATTAATTCAGTTATCAAACAAAGTTATGCTGATTATGAAATAATTATTGTTGATGATGGGAGTACTGACAATACCGAAGATATTGTCAACGGTTTGCAGTATCCTCATTTACACTATTTCAAACGTCCTAATCTTGAAAGAGGAGCTGCACGAAATTTTGGTATCAGTCAGTCAATTGGGAAGTATGTTACATTTTGTGATTCGGATGATTTGTTGTTTCCTAATTATCTCGCCAACGCTTATGAAACCATAACTAAAAATAACAATGCCGATTGGATTCATGTTGCTTACGAAATAAAGAAGATTGGAAAACCCGGACTTAAAATGCATCATTTTGAAAATAATTTTATTATAAAGATGGCAAAAGGAAATCCTTTAAGTTGCATGGGGGTTTTTGTAAAACGAAGTTTGCTAGAAGAAAACAAATTTCAAGAAAACAGAAACATGGCTGGCAGCGAAGATTGGGAATTATGGTTAAGACTTGCTTCACGTTATCAAATTTTTTTTGATAACCGAATTTCTGCCTCACTATTGGTGCATGATGAGCGTAGTGTTGTACAAACCAATGAACTAAAATTGCAACTGCGCAAATATCTTAGTATTGGTTATGCTTTTGAAGATGATTATGTGAAACAATGTTTTGGTAACTATAGAAAAATGATGAATGCTTATTTTGATACTTATATCGCATTGCACCTTGTGTTAGGTAAAAAAAAAGGTGCCATCAAATATTTTTTAAAAGCCTTTTACAGATATCCGTTTGTGATTTTCAATAGGAGGGCACTTGCTATTTTTAAACACCTTGTGCTAAGAGTGTTTAACCGCTAATTACTCTCTCACTAATTTCAATACCTGGTAACTATCGTTGTAGCTCATACGAAAAAAATAAATTCCGCTATTCCATGTTCTAACATCAATTGGAATTGTATTGAAACCTTTTGAAACTACCACATCTCCACTGCTAAAAACAATTTTTCCATTCGCATCGGAAATAATGTAATTTACTGAACCTTTTGCAGGAACGGTAAAGTTGATTTGAGTAATAGCCGATCCTGGATTTGGGGTAATATTGTTAAATATAAACTCATTCGTAAGCTCTTTGCAAAGCTCATTATTGGATGCAACAGCATCAATAAGGTTATTAGGGTTGAGCGCTTCCACACAGAAATAGGTAGGCGGTTCAATATCACTTACTTCAATCCTTGATGCCAAAATATATTCCTTGACAGGCGATTTTGTCGGCAAATCAACTAATGGAAACTCGTGAATTACATTTACTCCGTCAATTGTAATCTTTAATTCAGTATTGTGAATATCAATATTACCTGCGTTCATTAAAGTTGCTGTAATCATTAACTGATTGTTTTGTTGTGATGATGTAAGTTTAACAACAGCAATATCAAGTAATGGAATTAATACATTGTAAGTTTTAATAATTGTATCCACACAACCTTGAATGTTGGTTGCAATTAAAGTAACAGTATATAGACCTGTATCCTGATAGGAGTGCAATTGAAGTGAATCTATTCCGAATGTTGAGTTATCTCCAAAATTCCACGAAAGTAAAAATGCATTAGCTGTTTGACTAAGGAAAGTTGATGACTGCCCGGGTATGCCAAAAGTAGGAGTAACACTAAATAATGGAACAGGTGGGTCATAAATATTGACCATTTGAACTATTGAATCTTTACACCCGGCATCTGAAGTTACCTTTAATCCAATAATGTAATTGCCCGCTGTGTTTATTTGCAATAATGGATTCTGCAGATTTGATACAATATTTCCGTTCAATACCCAGCTCCAGCTTGAAATTACTCCAACACTGATGCTGCTGTTATCTGTTAACTGCGTTTCAGCATTTGTACACTGATTGCTGCTTGTGAAATTTGCAGTTGGTAAAGGATGAATAATTAATGGGGTAGTATGCGATGTTGGACATGTTGTTTGATTATCCGTTACCGTAAGCGTTACCAAAAAGGTATCAATAGTTGCATAAATATGATTTGGATTAGGTTGTGGAGATGTTGTTGTGTCGCCAAAATTCCATGAGGTTTGAACTGCAGGATTAATGGTAATGGGCATGTAGCTGAAATTAGTTTGTGATCCGAAACAGGTGTTGCTGTATCCAATATTAAAATCAGGCGATTGATTAATGAATATATTTTTTGACAAGCTATCCTTGCAGCCCTGTTGCGTGGTAGTGATAAGCTTTACGTTGTATGTATTCGGGAAGCTATAGGTATGAGATGGATTTTGATTGGTTGAAATACTAGTTGTATCACCAAAATTCCAATTCCAACCTGTAACTGAGGTTGTAGTAACAGAGGACTGATCAGTAAAATTAACTGCGTTTCCAGAGCAACCAATTGTGTTTGTAAATGCAACTTGCGGCAATTCATAAATATCGACCTGACTTGAAAATGTATCAACACATCCGGATGAACTTGTTACCTCTAATAAAACACTATAGGTGCCGAACTGAGTATAATTGTGTGTTGTGTCTTGTGCGGTTGCAAAAGTGCTGTCGCCAAAACTCCATTGCCAGTTGGTTATGGTTGAACCGGATGGAGCTTGTGATAAATCAGTAAAAGTTGCAGCGTTACCAAAGCAAACATCACCTGTGCTAAAGTTTGCCTGCGGGCTTGCAATTACAAATACATTACGAGTAATAGTTGAATCGCACGAAGCAGGCGAGTGTGCTGTTAAAGTAACCGTGTAAATTCCGCTTGACTGATAAATATGCGAAGGGTTATTTGAAATCGAATCATAAGTATTGTCTCCAAAATCCCAATAAAGATTGGTAATGCTATCTCCAGTTGCGATAAATGAACTATCAGAGAAAGTTATACTGTTTCCTGCACAAGCAGTGTCGGGGCTAAATGTAAACCAAGCCTGTGGTTTGTTTCCAATGTGAACAAGTTGCATAGTTGAATCAACACAACCATTGGTGGATTGGGCTAACAATGAAACATTGTAATTGGCAACGGCTATAGGATAAGCATGTGCCGGACTATTTGCGGTGCTGGTGTCAGTATCGCCAAAGTTCCATAGGTAAGTAAGAGAACTTGTATCTGAAATAACAGTTTGATTGTTAAACAAAGCTGTTTCTCCAATGCAAGTGTTAGCAACAACAAATGAGGTTACCGGACTTGCAATTACATTCAAAGTATTTGAAGTGCTATCAAAACAACCATTTACCGAAGTTACTTTTAACATCACATCATATTGACCCGAATTACTGTAAGAGTGCATTGGAGATTGAGTAGTGTCTGTTGTCTGATCATCAAAATCCCATAACCAGTTTGAAACACCCGTTGAGTCTGTTGAAGCATCTGTAAACGGAATTTGATAGCCGGAGCAAAGTGGTCCGGAACTAGTAAATTGGGCTACTGGATTTGAATTAACAGTTAAAATATTTTTCACACTGTCAATACAGCCTGCATCCGAAGTAGCAATTAATGTTACCGTATAGCTGTTTAAAGCGTTGTACGTATGTGTCGGATTAAAAGCAGTATCGTTGTTTGTTACATCGCCAAAATCCCAATTCCAAGCTGTTAAATTTCCTAATGAGATAGTGCTTTGATTATTGAATTCAACAACACCGTTTAAGCAAACAGGTGTTTGAGTAAATGCCGGCAAAGGAGATGGACTAATAAATACACTGTCTAAGTATATCGACTCACCACCATTATTTAACATTGTTAATTCAATGTGCTGCCATCCTCCATCTGAATAACTTACTTGAGGAGGAATGCTATCTGTACTATAATTTGAAGGCTGCGAAATACATGGGTCGGGAAACGACAAGCGATTTACATTTGAACTAGAAAAATCAATTGTTATTCCGGTCCAGGTTGAACCAGACTTTAAAATGGAAAACCCAAATGCTTGTGATAAACTACCATTAATATCACCAAGCGAAACGGCACTTGGCGAATTATTAGAAATAGATGAACCGAGGTCAATCCGGCTTATCACATTACCCGAAGCTCCAGCAACAAACACAAACCAATTACCATCATCATGCTTAACAGTTATTTTTCGCGAGTTAGGTATAAAACCTGCTATTGTTAAATTGGTAATTATTGGAGCAGGATTGGTTAATGAATCTCCAAAATCGATTCGAGTAATAGCACCACCACCAATGTAAGATACAAAACCAACCCATTGATCGCATACCTTGGTTGTGCTCACTGATATACATGAACTACCAAATGCACCTAATGCATGTGAAGTAACAGTAGGATTGGTGTTCAAAATATCATTTCCTAAATCAACAACCGTTAAATTACCTGAAACATTGCTGGGCGCCAGCACATAATACTTACCATTGTCTTCGGCAAAGTCGATATAATAAGGGCCATTGAGTGCTCCACTTGTATTTACCAAGGTAGCAGTCAGATTTGTGTTCGAAAGGCTATTGCCAAAATCTATTCGATAGATGGAGTTACCTGCATCTACAAAAGCAAACCAGTTAGTATCCACTTTTACCAATTTGATATCAATCAAGCTAGGGGTTAAACCCGGAATACTATTAATGTAAACTGCAGTTGGTGTATTGTTGTAAGAACTTCCAAAATCAAGTCGGGTAATTCCATTGGTTCCGTAGTTGGCAATAAATGCAAAATAATTAGTTCCATCAAAAACCTGTTCAAGGCCTATCGGGTTATTCACCAAACCATTAATATTTGCAGCTATTGCAGCAGTTGGCTGATTTGCTAAATCACCAGGGCAAAAGTCCCAATTATAAGAGGAAGCTCCGTTACTTATCGATGTATTCGAAAAAGTAACTGGAGTAGAAGCACAAACTGTATCTGACGCCTGAAATCCGGGAGCCACAAGGCATTGAGCGTTTAGTTTTAGCGTATTAAATAATAATAAAAAAAAGATTGTGAAAGGTATATTTTTCATCTTTGAACGGTAACTGTTGCTAACAAAAGTAAACATATTCGTATGCGTGATTTAAAGGATTTAGTATTTGCTTCTAACAATAATTATAAGTTAACTGAGATACGCAAACTCACTCCTGAAGGTTACATTATTCGCACACTTAAGGATATCGGTTGCTTGGATGAATTACCCGAAACAGGCTCCACCATCGAAGCTAATGCATTGCAAAAAGCGGGCTACGTTTTTCAACATTTTAAAATCAATTGTTTTGCAGATGACAGTGGACTTGAGATTGATGCCCTTAACGGTGAACCAGGTGTGCACTCGGCTTACTATGCCGGCTTGCCGCGAAATGACCAAAATAATATTCAATTGGTGCTGGATAAAATGAAAGCCAAGCAAAATCGTAAGGCACGTTTTAAAACCGTAATTGCGTGGGTAACAAATGAAAAACAGTTGTTGTTTGAAGGAATATTGGAAGGTACAATAGCGCAATCTCCGAACGGAACTAATGGTTTTGGCTACGATCCAATTTTTATACCCGAAGGTTTTTCAAAAACGCTTGCTGAGTTTACTCCTGACGAGAAAAATAAAATAAGCCATAGGGCCAAAGCGGTGAAAAAGTTTGTGGATTGGTTAAAGTTTCGCTGATAACAAATATAAAAAGTTTATTTAGCTTTCAACCCCTGTCAGGGTTTAAAACCCTGACAGGGGTAATTGCTACAAGATAGCTTTACTGGCGCGCACAAACCTCCGGGGTTTTTAAAACCTCGGAGGTCTATTTAATTGCTCTACATTCGTACCACATCTCATCCAAAAACAACACACAGTGAAAACATTTTACAAGGTCTTGATAGTTTTAAGTTGTGTGGCGTTTAAATTTGAAACCGTAAAGGCACAAACTAATCAATATACATTTGATTCTATAGCCGACATTTATGATTTACACCATGATGTAGGTATTAAAACTTATAGTTGGAACAATGGAATACTTTGTTTAGGTTATAGCGTTGACTCAACCGAAACCTATGCAGGTATGACTATTTCTTTTTTTGATACTTTGGGCAATCAACAGTGGAAAGATACAATTAGGCTTCCAGCATATGACAATATTTCCCCAAGAGACATAATCGCTTTAAATAATTCATCGTTTTATGTTACGGGAATTGTTTACCAATGGTCAGCTACCCAGTTTGATATGTTCTTTGCAAAATTTGATGTTAACGGAGATAGTATCTTTTATAAAATATATAGTGACAGCACTAGCAAAGAAGCACAGTGTATGGATGTTTTTTCACATGATACTATATTACTATTAAGCAATATGAAACAGACAATGAACGACCCATATTACAGAACAATAATTAGTAAATTAGATACATTAGGAAATATCGTCACAAGTGATACCAGTGCTAAGGGTAGAAATATTGCCAAACAAATTTTAAATGATAGTGTACATAATAAAATATATGTCGGTGGTACCAACCTCACATCGCTTGTAAATACCTATATAAGAGTTTTTGTTGATGTTCATGATTCCAACTTGAATCTTGTTTCACATTGGGTTCCGCCAGCCATATTAAATGATCAATTTATAAGGCTCAATTTATGGAACAATCAATTATATCTCACACAAAGAAAAACTGTTTTTCAATCACCCAACCCGCATGCGCAGTACCAAAATGCTATTGGTAAATTTAATATTGCTACCGGATCCACTTCAGGTATAAGTTATTTTGGTCCAATTGATGATTATATACACGCAGGCTACCCTCAGGTATTAAATAATAATTGTATTATAATTCCTACTCATTTGAGTTATTCTGATTCTATTTACTTTATTGATTCTCTTCTCAATCCTATTTGTAAAGTTAATTTTCGTTATCCGGGAAGCACCTGGTATCAATATATGGGTGGACTTTCAGTTTTACCAAGTAAAAAAGTTGCCGGCACAGGCTACGTATTTACAGCTTTCTCATCTCAGGCACAAGATCACAGGATTTTTCTTACTGTAAACATGGAAGATTACTTGATTGCAAATTGTGGTGTAACAAGTTTATTTGAGAGTAATTTATCCGAAAACACCCTCACAATCTCCCCCAACCCCGCCATCACCACCTGCACCATCACCTCAACACTTCTACACACCAACACTTTAACACTTTACGACATCACCGGCAGGGCACTGTTGCAACAACCTTTTAATGCAACGGCTACCATAGATATGAACCACCTAACCATAGGCATTTACATAGCCGAAATAAAAGATAAAGAGGGTAGGAGTGTGAGGGGTAAGGTGGTGAAGGAGTAGTTGTCTTCATTGCGAGGAACGAAGCAATCTTTACAATGGAGAGATTGCTTCGCCCGAAAAAGGCTCGCAATGACGCCCATAAACCATAAACAATAAACTTCTTTATTTTTGCACCCTCAAAATCATTTTAACTTTATGAAAGAAGTAGTTATCGTATCAGCCGTCCGCACACCCATAGGTAGTTTTGGCGGAGTATTGTCATCTATACCAGCCACCAAGTTAGGGGCTATTGCCATCAACGAAGCTGTGCACCGCAGCGGTTTAAAACCGGAGCAAATACAGGAAGTATATATGGGCAATGTGTTACAAGCCAATGTAGGTCAGGCTCCAGCTACTCAAGCTTCTAAGCTTGCCGGTTTGCCTGATAACATACCTTCTACAACCATAAATAAAGTTTGTGCTTCAGGCATGAAATCCATCATGTTTGCAGCCCAGTCCATCATGTGTGGAGATAATGATATAGTGGTTGCCGGTGGGATGGAAAACATGAGTGCCGTACCATTTTACTTAGATAAAGCACGCAATGGCTATCGCTTAGGGCACGGGCAATTAATTGATGGCGTAATTAAGGACGGCTTATGGGATGTGTATAAAAATTATCACATGGGCAATGCAGCCGAGTTGTGTGCTACCGATTGTAAAATCAGTCGCGAAGAGCAAGATGCCTATGCCATCGAATCATACAAACGTGCACAGGCAGCTTATGCAAAAGGATTGTTTAAAGATGAAATTATTCCGATACATATTCCTCAAAAAGGCAAAGATGATTTGGTGATAACCGAAGACGAAGAATACGTGAAAGTAGATTTTAATAAAGTGCCTAAGCTAAACCCTGTTTTTGTAAAGGACGGCACTATTACTGCCGCCAATGCAAGCACCTTAAATGATGGCGCTGCAGCACTGGTATTGATGAGTGCTGATAAAGCAAAAGAATTAGGTATTAAGCCAATTGCAACCATTTTGAGTTATGCCGATGCACAGCAAGCTCCCGAATGGTTTACCACTGCTCCTTCAAAAGCATTGCCATTGGCTGTATCAAAAGCAGGACTTACTTTAAAGGATTTAGAATATGTTGAAATCAACGAAGCGTTTTCGGCTGTAGCTATTGCAAATAATAATTTAATGAGTTTAGATCCATCACGAGTAAACGTAAATGGTGGAGCTGTTGCTATCGGTCATCCATTAGGATGTTCAGGTGCACGTATTATCGTAACACTTATAAACGTACTCAAACAAAACAATGCAAAAATCGGTGGAGCCGGCATTTGCAATGGGGGAGGGGGAGCGAGTGCTATGGTGATTAAACTTAATTAACAATTAACAATTAACAATTAATAATTGAAAATTATCAATACATGGTGCATCATTATTCATTGCTCATTCTTAATTATTAATTCCTAACAATGCCTGGTATCTGTCATCTTAGTTTAGTTCCTGTTCGCAAAGAGCCATCGCACAAAAGCGAGTTGGTAAATCAATTACTGTTTGGCGAAATTTTTGAACAGCTCGAGCAGAATGGAGAGTGGATGAACATTCGTTCAGCACACGATAATTATGAAGGCTGGATACATCAATCACAACAATCTTCTTTAACACTTGCTGAGTTTAACGAACTAAAACGTGGCAAGCCATTTCTTACTTATGATTTAGTTCAGATACTCATTAATCAAAACAGTGTTTATTCGATTTTATTAGGTAGCATATTGCCATGGTATTGGGGTAACACTTGCCGAATAGGTTCCAATAGTTTTGTTTTTGATGGCAACGCTCATCTGCCCGATATGTCAGGAGGCACCAAAAGCATAGTTGAGAATGCATACATGTATCTCAATGCGCCTTATTTGTGGGGAGGCCGTTCACCCTGTGGTATTGATTGTTCGGGCTTAACGCAGATGGCATTTAAACTGTGCGGCATTTATATTAAACGTGATGCATGGATGCAGGCAGAGCAAGGAGCAACGGTGCATTTATTAGACGAAGCACAACCGGGAGATCTTGCATTTTTTGATAATGAAGAGGGAAACATTACACATGTTGGTTTGATAGCTGCAAAAAATAAAATTATTCATGCTTGCGGTTCAGTAAGGGTTGACACCATTGATCATCACGGAATTTTTAATGACCAAACCAGAAAATACACGCATAACCTGCGATTGATTAAACGGATGGTATAATTTTTTTTATTAACAGATTACATTTCGCTGTTTGTTTCATTTACAAGCAAAAAATCTTAACCCTTCGCTTCTGATTGAGTATAATTTTGTGCGTGTACACGCTCTTTACTTTTGCTTATTTTATTACGTGTAGTATAAAAAAAGAACACTAATAGAACCAGAAAATAGCCTGCAAATGAAATAGTATAAAAATGTTTCCAATCATACAAAAACCGATGTATCATTACATTTAAGGAAAAGGAACAAAGTGATAAGGAAATAAACACCCATGCCACCTGACGATCGTTTAAACCAAGATAGGCCAGACAATGAGTGGTATGATCTTTTCCTCCTATAAAAGGGGATTGTTTTTTACCCATTCGATTAACAACAACAACGGTAGTATCAAGTATAGGTAAAATAAAAGTCATTACAGCATTTGAAATTAATTTGCCTTGAGCGGGTGATGTAGTTGCGTAGGCATCGTTCCAGAAATAGATAATTCCCATTGTGGCCAAAAAGGCGCCTAAAAACTGACTTCCGGTATCACCCATATACATACTTGATGGATGCCAGTTATAATAGAGAAACGCAAGCAAAGAAGCTAGCACACCAATTAGCGATAGCAAATGCATATTGTTAATATCGCGATGAAAAACAATTACATAAATGGTGTTTAGAATAATGCCGATTGAAACAATGGTAGTGATACCATCCATATTATCAAGCATATTTATGGAGTTCATAATACCAACTACCCAAAAAATGGTGAGTAAGTAATCAATCACTAATACACCGGATAGATGAATATAAATACCTGTAGATATTAAAATAATACCGCATAAAAATTGGATACCGAATTTGAGAATAGGTCGTGTATCATAGGCATCGTCAGCAAGTCCGATTAAAAATCCAGCGGCACAGGAGAGTAAAAACCCTACAAATCCATAGTGATAAAGACGTGGTGTTGGTTCAAACAAAATGGAATAGCACGACATGGAAAGCAAGTACATAATGTAGAATGTAATGCCCCCAACGGCAGGTTTGCTTAACGTTCCCCATCTGATTACAGTGCCATCCGATTTGTTACGCATACCTAATGTTTTAAAAAAGCGTAAAAACAAGCCATTAATCAGAACTGAAAAAATAAAAGCTATTCCAAAGAAAATGATATAAATAATTAAGCTGTTATAGTTTTTAATGAATTCATGCATGATACCAGCCGCTTAGATTTTTATCATTTGAATTAAAATAAATTTTTTGCATCATTAAAAGATAACAATTCAATGTCTTTTGATGAAACAATTGGATCTATAATTCCCCAATCGATATTTAAGGTTGGGTCGTTCCATCGTATTCCGCTTTCTGATTCCTTTTTGTAAAGATTAGTGCACTTGTATAGAAACAAAGTATTGTCTTCGAGTGTTAAGAAGCCATGTGCAAACCCTGGCGGAATCCACATCATATATTTATTTAAAGCAGATAGCTCTTCAACAATATATTGACCATAAGTCGGAGATAATTTTCTGATATCAACAGCTACGTCTTTAACAGCACCTTGCACTACTCGCACTAATTTACCTTGTTCGTAAGGAGGATTTTGAAAATGCAAACCTCTCAAAACATTTTTTGATGAAAGCGACTGGTTGTCTTGCACGAACTTACTGGTTATTCCAGCCTTACCAAAAGTCAATTCATTATAAGATTCATAAAAGCAACCTCTTTCATCCTCGAAAATTCTTGGCTTTAATAATAACAGACCAGATATATGATAAGTCTTGATTTCCATACAGGATTATTTTTTCCTGGTTATAAAACTCTTGAACTTATCTAATAAAGTTAAGTGTTTATCTTCTTCCTCGTAATAACCATAGCCATAACTATAGCCATAACCATAGCCATAGCCATAACTATAGCCGTAACCGTAGCCATATTTCAATTTCGACATTTCTACTCCGTTAAGGATAATCGATAAATTTTTAACTTTATTATCAGTCATTAATTTATTGACTTGGGTAATAAACATTTTGCGAGAGTAATTAGCTCTCAAAATATAAATCGGATAGTCAGCTCTTTGAATTAACGGAATACCATCACTAACAATTCCTACCGGTGGAGTATCAATAATAATGATCTCATAAATATTTTTCAGGTAGTCTAACAGTTTATCCATGTGTGGACTGATAATTAATTCGGCCGGGTTGGGAGGAATTGGTCCGGCAGTAATAAAATCAAGATTCTGTAATCCACTTTTAATAATACAATCTTCCGGCTTGTCGCGACCAATAAGAAGCGTGCTGATTCCGTGATTATTCTCCACATTAAAACCTAAGTGGATTTTAGGTTTACGCATGTCCAAATCCAGAATTACCACTTTTTTTCCTGAGAAGGCAATTACACCAGCCAGGTTAATGGCATTAAAGGTTTTTCCTTCACCAGAAATGGTAGAAGTTACAGCCATTATTTTCGAACCAGTTTCATTAGAAATAAATTGCAGGTTGGTTCGTATGGATCGAAATGCTTCAGATATTACTGACTTTGGATTTTTGTCCACCAATAATTGCGAAACAGGAATTTCGCGTTTATATTTTGGTACTATACCAAGTAATGCGGCCTCCGTATAATATCCGATTTCTTCAAGTGCATTAATTTCATTGTACAATAGGTAGCGAACAATAATAAGACCAAAGCTGGCAAGAAAGCCAAGCATTAAACAGGTGGCCAATATAAGTGAACGATTTGGAGAAACTGGTACTGATGATTCAAAAGCTTCTTCGAGAATTATATGTTGTGGAACATACCCAGCACGGGTAATTGAAAACTCAGCTTTTTTCTCCAGCAGTAATGAATAAAACTTTTCGTTGATAGTGAATAGCCTTTGCAAGCGAGTTAATTCTGCCTGTTGCCGTGGTATTTTCCCGAATTTACTTTCGTATTCATTAACTCTTTTTACCAGTTCTTGTTTCTTAGAAATTAATTGATTTTGTACGTTGTCAAGTGTATGTAGTAATAATTCTTTCTGTGAATTTATTTTAATGGTAACCGATTTATAAGCTTCGCTTTCTGCAGTTGCCTGTATAAGTATTTGATCTCTTTCTTCGATTAATTGTTGAAGGGTAGTAAGTTGTTGCTGCACAGTAATGTTTTCAGAATTACCTGAAATGCTCAGAATGAAACTTGCAATATCATTGTCGTGAATTACTTCCTTACGCAATTTATCCAGTAAGCTGTATTGGAAATCGAATAAATAAGTTTGCGTTTGTAAATCTCTTATTTGTGTAACAACTTCAGTAGCACTTGTAGTGGGATCAATTACCTTATTATTTCTCTTAAATTCTTCAATTTGGTTTTCAGAATTACTCAGATCCATATTGATCTGTATAATGGTATTGTCGATAAAATCAAGAATTTTATTTGCTACTTCCGAATTTTTCTCAACATCATACTTGTTAAACTCCGATGCTATTGCATTAGCGATATCGGCCGATTTTCGTGAATTCTTATCCCGGTATTTAATGGCGATGGTATTGGCTTCAAGATTTAATGGAAGAACATTGAGTTGACCATAAATTTCGCGAGCCGACTGCAAAGTGGTTAGTAATTGAAAATAATAAACGTTATGGTTTATTTCGTTTTGTAAGGTGTTTATTGAAACGTAATCGTTAATGCTGATTTTGAAATCGGCCATACCAATTCTAATCCAATCGTTAATTCTAAATCGCTCAACTTTTTTTACATTACTAATATCGTAATAACTTAAAGTTACATGTTGCGCATCAGGAAAATCAACTAAAAACTGCTTTCCAAAAACCATCGAATCTTTAACCAACACTTCAACATGAAAGGGCGATTGTTTGTACAATTCATTTTCGAGCACAGTGCCTTTGGCAAAATACCGCACATCTAATGGTAATCTGGCAACAGCCCTTTCAACAATAACGTTAGATCTAATTAACTCGATATCACCGGCAATTACGTTTTGATTTGCATCCAGAAAACCGGATTTTGCAGTCCCTAAAATTAGATTGGCTTTGTTTTCACTTGCTAATTTAATGGTAGTACTAGACTCATAAACAGGAGCCGTATACCTTAAAATAAGCATGGAAATAACAAATGAAATTGTTAGGAATAAAAAGAACCAAATTGCATTTTTACGCGCAATGGTTACAAACAATTTGAAATCAAAATCCTCGTTAAGAGGTGTTATAGCTTTTTTTGGCATTACAGCTTATTAAAAACCCTTTGCTATTTGATAAATTAATAATATGCTTGTTATGATGCCTACAATAGGTGCTATCTGAGACAAAATCTCGTTCGAATATCTTGGCACTGGTTCTACATAAATAATATCGTTGGCTTGCAACATAAGGTTACTTTGTTTCATTCCTTCAACAGTGCTTAAATCAATTAGCATAATTTGAGGTTCACGTGTATCGCCTCTTATTAACTTGATCTTTTTTGCTTTGCCAGTTACAGCTATTCCACCTGCAAGAGCAAGTGCTTCAATTAATGTGGTGTTTTCATTCTCAATGTTTATTACCCGGCCTAATCCACCAGAACCCGGAAAAACCAAAACCCTGCGATTAACAACTCTTAAAACAACAAATGGTTTGTTGTAATAGGTAGCATACAACCCTTCAAGCATCTTTTCGGCTTCACGCACCGACATCCCTGTAATTTTTACTTTCCCAACAATGGGTAATTTTATCATACCGTCCGGCTCAACCGGAAATTGAATAGAACCATTGTAGCTGTTAAAATTTACATTAGAATTTGACTGACCAGAACCGGTAATTGCTCCAATAGAGGTAGTGAGGTCAATTAATCTAAATCCATCATTGGTATAAACACTAAAACCTACAATATCATTTGGCGCAATTCGATATTCAATATTTCCTATAGTTTGATCAACTGTATAGGGATAATCGCGTGGTGTTCTGAACATTACGCTCGATCGCAAATTGCATGAACTGAGAAAAAGACAAAACAATCCGAATAATAAATATTTTTTCATAGACTGATCAAAGTTTTTTTTTAGCGGCTCAAAAGTAAACATTTTTTAAGAGGACAATTTTGCTCATTTAGAAATTGCTTTTCAATAGCAACTGTTGATAAAGTTCAGAAATATCATTAACCAAACGTTGGTAGCCGAACTTTTGCTTTACATGTTTTTCACCTGCTAATCCAAAATCGTTCCGCAATTGTGAATTTTTAATCAAGGTATTCAAGTTTTTTGCAAATGCATCAACATCATTTGATTCTGATAGTAAAGCAGTCTTATTTTCAATTACAATATCCATAATGCCACCCACATTGGTTGTAACAATTGGCTTTGCTGCAGCCTGTGCTTCAATTAAACTAACCGGAGTTCCTTCATTTAATGAGGTAAGAGCAACGATATCAAGACCTGCCATGGCCCATTCAATATTCTTTATCCAGGAGGTGAAAATTATAGTTGAATGATTGGTATCGAATTGCTCACTGGCATATTCCAATTTTAAAGTAGTACATAATTGCTCAATTTGGAGCCTGTTTTCGCCATCACCAATTATTATTGCTTTTAATTTCACAGAAGAGTTTTTAACGACCTTTTTTATTGCTCTTAAAAACAATTCATGATTCTTAACAGGTACCAAACGACCTATAATTCCTATAGCAACTTCGTCATCTTTAATATGAAATTTTTGTCGGAATGAAACTCTGTTTTCTAATCGATTAATATAAAACCTGTCTAAATTAAATCCAAGCTGAACCACTGAAACCTTATCTGCTTTACATAATTTATAATCATTTACCAGTTCACTTTTTTGTATTTCGCTTATAGCAATTATGGAAGAACTTCGCTTTGCAAGGTATCTTTCAATTTGTAAAAATATTTTTGTTTTTAATGGATTAAAATAAGAGTGAAAAACGTGGCCATGAAAAGTATGTAATACTACGGGCACTTTTTCGTGAAAGGCAGCCAGTCTTCCAACTGTACCTGCCTTGGCTGCATGCGTATGAACAATATCGGGTTTAAATTCCTTAATTATTTTACGAATACGTAAATAAGCCTTTCTGTCGTCCGATAAATTTATTTCTCTTTTCATTTCAGGAATGTAAAGAGGTTTTAATCCCATTTCTTCTACTATATATTCAGAGCTTTCTTCAGACTCATCTTTTATTCCGGCAACTAAAAGTGTTTCAAATTCCGGGGCAAGATATTTACTCAGGTAAGCAGCATTGTAAGTTGGTCCGCCTATATTTAATCTATTGATGATACGTAAAACTTTGGGCATTTCTGAGATTTAAGATTTTATGATTTAGGATGTGGAGATTTTATATTCATATTCTAGAGCGATGTTTCCTACTGCTTATTTCAAATCCCTAAATCCTAAATCCACACATCTTTAAACCATGTATTTCTTCCACCAATATTGGAAAACAATTAGTCCCCATATTCTTGCAGTAACTTCACCCGGATGAGATGAAAAAAGCTTCGATTTTAGTTTTTTGATTTGGTCAACATTAAAAATACCTTGTTCAATAATAAATTCATCCTTCAATAAATTATCATTAATCAAACCACTTAATTCAGTTTGAAACCATTTGAGCAAGGGTACTTCAAATCCTTTTTTAGGACGATGAAATAATTCAATAGGTAACAAATCTCTAAATGCATCTCTAACAATTTTCTTTTGCGAGGTAGCATCAATTTTATAGGCTGAAGGCAGCGAGAATGCAAAATTTACTAGCTCAAAATCTAAAAATGGATTACGAACTTCCAAACTATTTGCCATCGACATTTGATCTACTTTCACTAGCATATCACTTACTAATACCAACTGCATATCGGTTAACAGCACCTCGTTTATATCACCATCGTCAAGCAGATGCTGCAATGTTTTATGCTTTCGGTCTTTGTATTCCTTTGTGTCATGCATCCAAGCAGGATTAAACAAGTTTAGTGCCGATTTTTCATCTACTAAGCTGCACCATCTCCAGTATCTATCTTTAGCATTCAACTTGCTGCCTTCAGCAAAGCGATGTAACTGACGCAGTTTATTGGAGAGTTTTGAATTTCTTGATCCTTGCATCATTGAAACAATTGGAGCTGCCAAACTCAGCGCGTTTCGCTTATACTGATTATTTCGAATGATCCATTCGGCTCTATGTTTATTGTAACCGGCAAATAACTCATCAGCTCCATCGCCACTTAAAGCAACCGTAACCGATTTGCGTGTTTCACGACTTAATACATTCACAGCTAAGGCTGATGAATCTGCAAAAGGCTCATCTAAATAGTCAAGTGCTGAATAGAGGCTATTATACAATTCATCATTTGATAATCGATAAACGGTGTGATTGGTCTTGAATTTATCAGCTACTAACTGTGCATACTTTGTTTCGTCAAAATGTGGTTCGTCTTTAAACCCGATAGAAAAAGTATTTAATTTATCTACGTGTTTTGATGCCAAAGCTACTATCACTGATGAATCAATACCTCCGCTTAAAAATGCGCCTAAAGGAACGTCTGCAACTAACCTTCTTTCTATCGATTCGTCAAGTAATTTTACCAATCGACTTTTGCTTTTCTCATAGTTCTCTGGCTGTAATTCTTCTTCTTTCTTAAATGGAATTTCATACCATTGCTTTTCTTCTGTTTTATTATTTGATAAATCAATTTTAATAAAATAGCCAGGCTGGAGTTTATAGACGTTTTTTAAAATGGTGTTTGGCGTAGGAATATAATTCAATTGAAAATAAGCCAATATTGATGACTTATCCAATTCACGAGGAATATCCATCGCCATAATTGCCTTTAACTCTGAAGCAAAAAGAAAATTATCATGAGTATGATAATAGAGTAGGGGCTTTACACCCATTCGGTCGCGGGCAAGAAAAAGTGTTTGTAGTTCTTTATCATAAATGGCCAAAGCAAAAAAGCCATTTATTTTATCCAGACATTTCGAACCTTCTTTTAGGTAGAGATTTAATAATACTTCAGTGTCGCTATGTGTTTGAAATGTAACACCTGCTTGTTGCAATGCCCTTCGATGCTCGATGTAGTTAAAAAATTCGCCATTAAAAATAATGGTGTATCGCTTGCTGAGATCTTGCATTGGCTGTGATGCAGACTTACTGGTATCGATAACAGAAAGCCTTCGATGGCCTAAAGCAATTTTTTGATCTCGGTAAATGCCACCATCATCCGGACCACGAAGCGCCAAACAATTTGTTGCTGATTCTATCTTACCTAAAAACGAATTTCCCTTTTCTGTAAATGCCGCTATACCGGCTATGCCACACATGCCGCCAAAAGTAAGTAGTTTAAATTGTAGTTACTGTTGATTTTTAAAACTGCATCATTCAAATCAAAAAACTTTCTGCTATCAATTAAATTCACTTAATTTGCTCACTGAATATTTATATACTTAATTTAACCAATTAAATTATTTAACCAATTAAATACAATTATTATGAAAAAACCTACCATCATTTCTGCAATCTTGTTGTTATTTATTACGCAGGCATTTGCACAAAAAAAATCTTTAAACAACCAAGCCTTGCCCAATTTTTACAAAGTCCGCAGCGAAATGCTGGATAAAATGAAAAACGCTGAAGAGATTGAAGCAACAGCAGGCGAAACTGATGGCTTGTATGCAAAATTTAAACGCTGGGAGCATTTTATGCTTCAACGTACTTATCCATCAGGTACTTTTTTTAGTCCCGATGCTTTATTTAACGAATTCAATCGCTATCAGGCAAACCGAAAAATTAATTTAAACGTTCAAAATGCAAATTGGACTGCAATAGGTCCATTTACTCCACCAACTGCTTACGATAGTTTGCTTTCGCCTGGTATTGGCCGTATCAATTGCATTGCTATACATCCAACAGATAGCAATACTTTATTTGTAGGTACTGCTTGTGGTGGAATTTGGAAAACCATTGACGGTGGCATTAATTGGGCAAGCAGTAACGATGCGTTACCAAGCATGAGTATCACTGACATTTCTATAAATCCATTAAATCCCGATACTATATATGCCGCTACCGGTGATGCACCTGGCAATTTCGCGGCCGATCCTAACTGGAACTTATTTTTTCCTGGCGGACAATATGCTTGTGGAATACTAATGTCAACAGATGCTGGACAAACCTGGAACCAAACAGGTTTAACTTATGCTCAGGCACAAACTGCCGTTATTTATCGTGTTATTGTAAACCCGGTTCAAACCAATATTGTGATGGCAGCTACTGCAAAGGGTTTATATAGATCGACAGATGCTGGATTAAATTGGGCGCAGGTTGATACCAATAAAATTTATGATTTGATGCTGAATCCACTTGATGCATCACAGGCCTATGCCGTTGCAGGCAGAAAAATAAAGCGTTCGTTCGATTACGGTGCTACATGGATATCATTTCCTTATAATTTACCTGCTCCTGCATCTGTTGCACGTCTTGCAATGTCGGTTGCCGATACGTCAATCATAATACTGGCAAAGAGTAATGGATTTGTGATGAAAAGTATAAATGGCGGTATAAATTTTACGCTTGCTTCCAATATAGCTGCTTTCGGTCATCAAGATGGTTATGATAAGCCTATTGCTATGAGCCCTAGTGATGCCAATGTGGTTTATGTTGGAATTGTACCGCTCCTTAAATCAAGTAATGGAGGTGTAGCATGGAAAGATATTTCCTCCTTTATCAATACACGCCCTAATTTTATTCATCCCGATTTTCATGGTTTAGCCTTTTCACCTTTTAATCCAACCAAATTATATGCTGTAAATGATGGTGGAGTTTATGTTTCAAACGATACCGGTTTTACCTGGACATCGCTCAATAACGGTATAGGAATTTCGCAGTATTATAAAGCAAGTTCATCCTACACAATGCCCGATTTAATTTTGGGAGGTACTCAGGATAATGCAACTCACCGATATGATGGCACAAGCTGGCGAACAGTAATTGGTGGTGATGGAATGGATAATGCAGTGGATTTTACAGATGAAAATGTATGCTATGCCAGTTTTCAGAATGGTGGTTTTTCACGTTCAAATAATGGAGGTCTTTCTTTTGGCGCATCTATCAGACCTCCAGGATTGGTTGGAAACTGGGTAACACCTATTGCCATGAATCCATTAAACAGTAGCAATATTTATATAGGTGGTGAAGTGGTACATAACTCCTACGATAATGGAAATACCTGGCAAGTGATATCACCCGTAATTGATAATGTTAATTTAATTACAATATTAGAAACTGCACCCACTGATTCAAGTATCATTGTTGCAGCTTCACTTGGAGTGATGCAAAAAACCATCGATCATGGAGCTAATTGGACAAATATTGTAACCGGCTTACCTATTGATACAGCCGGTATAAGTGATGTTGCTATTAGCGATGATGCGCAAACCATGTGGGTTAGCTTTTCAGGATTTGTAGATGGTTACAAAATATTTAAAACAATTGATGGAGGCCTCAACTGGACCAATATATCAGGCACATTGCCAAATGTTCCATTTAATTGTATCGAATATCAAAAGGGAACTACTGGAGATTTATATATCGGTTGTGATTTTGGAGTATTCTATAAAAACGATACCATGAGTGATTGGATAACCTACAACACCGGAATGCCTTATGTAATGGTTTGGGATCTTGATTTAAATTATGGAAACGGAAAACTGCGTGCAGCTACTTATGGTCGCAGTATGTATGAAACTGAAACATTTACTCCCGTTCAGTTTATTCAAACCGATGCTGGTGTTGCAAGTATTAGTCAACCTTTCACCGATACTTATTGTGATAGCATTACGTCTTACATAGTTGCAACCATTCGCAATTATGGATTAGATACGCTTACTTCAGTTACCATTAACTTTCAAATCGACAATGGTTTGATTGATTCAATTGCATGGTCGGGTAGTTTGCCAAAAAATGCAACCATTACTGATACCTTATCGCAAGCTACATTTTATGCAGGTACACATACTGTAAGTGTTTATACCAGTAATCCAAATAACAGTGCTGACCAATTTGTAGGTAACAATCGTAAATCGACCTCCTTAAAAGTAGATACAGTTATTGCTTCTTTTCCTCTTTCACAAGGTTTCGAGATGGGTGGATCTCCGCCTGAAAACTGGAGTTTATCAGGTTCAACAAATTTATGGGTACACGATACAACAGTGGGTGCATATGGCTTATCGTCTAGTTCAATTTACGCCAACTTTTATAGTGTACAATCGGGAACACAAAATCTGGTTTCACCTCGTATTGATTTATCTACTGCTACTTCACCCGCCTATATATATTTCAGCCATGCTTATGCTCAATACGACTCCACTTATATTGATACAATGGCCGTTAGCATTTCAAATGATTGTGGAGTAACCTGGAATAACCTTTTTCTAAAATGGGGTACAGCACTCACAACCACACCTCAGTACTTTCTCAACCAATTTTTACCTGCAGACACAAATTGGACCACAAATACTATTGACATTTCAACCTATATTGGTCAAACGATAAAAGTTAGATTTGAAGCACATAGCGGATATGGAAACAGCTTTTATCTTGATGATATCAACATCTTTCATACAGCGGTTGCATTGGAAGAATATCAGTTAGATAATCTAAACATAAAACCCAACCCATCCAACGGCTTGTTCTATTTGGTTGACAAATCGCATATCGTTAAAAGTTATTCTATATTTAATTCCGAAGGCAAGCAAATCAAACAAAGCAATACAGTAACTGATAATGTGATTGATTTGCGGAATTATCCAAACGGTCTTTATTTTGTAAGACTAACTACGGATAAAAATACAGTTGTAAGGAAATTGAATATTTCGAAGTAAGAAATAATCTTCTTTTATAAACTTTAAAAAAAGCAGCGCATGATATATGTGCTGCTTTTTTTTGATTCAATAAAGGAATTTCTTTTTATTATGTTTGCCACAACAATCAAATTATAACAATTATATATTCTAATAAAAACAAAAACATGGGCGAACCAATTGACGAAATATATGATGGTAAAATAAATCAGGCTTCAAATCCGGAATTAGAAAAAATACAATCCTTTACAGGTAAGTTCCCGAAACAACTCTGGTATTTATTTACCGTTGAAATGTGGGAACGTTTTTGCTTTTATGGAATGCGTGGTATGCTCACTGTTTTTATGGTATCAAAACTTGGGTTGACTGATCGCGATGCAAATCTTCAATATGGAGCCATACAAGCGTTTATTTACGCTTTCACTTTTATAGGAGGCTTATTTGCAGATAAAATATTGGGTTTTCGCAAATCATTATTCTGGGGAGCCACCATGATGATTGCCGGTGGATTTATCATTGCCTTTTCGCCCGAAGATTTCTTTTATATCGGTATCTGTTTTTCCATTATTGGTACCGGATTTTTTAAACCCAGCATCTCTACGTGGGTCACCATCTTTATAAAGTGCACCCACCATGGTGGAGATATTGGGTTTAAAAAATCCG
>JANNXV010000054.1:0-8455 GCA_031409815.1 Bacteroidota bacterium | reverse complement strand
GGAAAAATGCACCTATTGCAACCAGTTTCACCACCTATTCGCCACAGTTTGGCAAACCTGCCGAATTAAAAACCGAGGCTCGTTTAGTGTATGATAACAATGCCATTTATGTGAGTGCTTATTGCTACGACAACCAACCGTCAGGTATCAGAAATCAACTTTCCGAACGCGAAAACTTTCCGGATGCTGATGTGTTTGCAGTGGGTTTCGATACTTATGATGATGATATTAACGGTTATCGTTTTGAATTGAGTGCAGCCAATGTGCAGGCCGATGTTCGGCTATCCAATGGAAATGCTGATAGAAACTGGGATGCTGTTTGGGATAGCAAAGTAACCATTGTTGATGATGGTTGGTTGGTGGAGATAAGAATTCCGTTTTCGGCTATTCGTTTTCCTGAAAAAGCAACACAGCAATGGGGCTTACAGTTTGGCCGTTCCATTAAACGGTTAAACGAATTTGCTACATGGAGTCCGGTCGATCCTAAAATTGATGGCATCGTAAATCAGTGGGGCGTAATAACCGGTTTAAATGATATTGTGCCACCGGTTCGGCTTTCTATTTCACCTTATATTTCTGCTACAGCATTGGTTTCGCCCATTAGTTACGATCCGGTGGTTTACCGAAAGGATTATACACTTAATGGCGGTATGGATGTTAAATATGGCATCAACGAAAGTTTTACGCTCGATATGACCTTGGTGCCTGATTTCGGGCAAGTGCAGTCGGATAACAAAGTGTTAAATCTATCGGCATACGAAACCGTGTTTGACGAAAGGCGTCCGTTTTTTACCGAAGGCACCGAGTTATTTAATCAAGGCAGCCGACAATTTAGAGATGGAACCATATTTTATTCGCGTAGAGTAGGAGGCAGGCCTGCAGGGTATTATGATGTAGAAAGCGATTTGAATGATAACGAAGAAATTCTTAAAAACCCATCCGAATCGCAACTATACAATGCTACAAAACTTACCGGCCGAACCAATAAGGGTTTAGGCATCGGCTTTTTTAATTCGGTTACAGCCCCCATGTATGCCACCATACTCAATACCGAAACGGGCGAAACACGCAACTATCAAACAGCTGTTTTAAACAATTATAATATAGTAGTGTTTGATCAATCGTTAAAAAACAATTCGCATATTAGCTTTAGCAACACCAACGTGATGCGCGATGGATCGGCTACCGATGCCAATGTGAGCTCGGTTAATTTTAATATCAAAGACAAAAAAAACACCTACTCCGTTTCGGGTTTCACCAATTTTAGCCAGCGATACAACACGGCTTTCGAAAAAAATCCCACTACGGGTTATTATTACAATGCCATATTTTCAAAAATAAGTGGCAACTTTCAATTCGATATGTTTAACTCTGCTATTAGCAAAGAGTATAATCAACGCGATTTTGGCACCCAAAATGCAAACAACGAGTTCAGTAATTTTATTGGTCTTAAATACCTGCAGTTTAAACCTAAAATAAATGTGTTTAGTTGGGATGCCTATGCAAGTGCTAACTACACTACCAGGCTCGATCCTATCACCTATCAAGAGTTACAGCTAAACTGGGGTGGCAATGCACAGCTAAAAAACTTTTGGTATGTAGGTACCTACTTCAATACAAAACCCACTTTTTTTTATGATTATTACGACCCACGTGTTGAAGGCGCTAAATACAAACATGGTGGCTATTGGTTTGGTGGTTTTTATATTAATACTGATGATCGAAAACGTTTTGCTATAAACACCAATGTGGGTTATGGCGAATCGTCATACCCTGACGATCCTTATCGTGAAATTGAATTAAACCCTACTTTCAGAGTCAACGATCATTTGCGGCTTTCCTACAATCTATTTGTGAGTGAAGACAGAGGCACCTTCGGATTTGTGGATCTGGCTGATGATGGACGCATTATTTATGGATTATGGAAATACCATACCGTGGTACATACTTTTACTGCTCAATACTCTTTTACCGCAAAAATGAACCTGAGTTTGCGTGGCAGATACTATTGGAGCAAGGCCAACGTGCTTAGGTTTTACGATTTGCAGGAAGATGGTGGGGTAGAGTACTCCAACTTTACCGGTAACTACGATCAGAATTACAATACCTTTAATATCGATTTTGTTTACAACTGGGAGTTTTCGCCCGGCAGCCGCCTTAGCATTGCCTGGAAAGAAAATATTGAAGAGGCCGATAACCTGGGGCAGGATAAATACATTACCAACGTGCAAAAAACGTTTAATACACCACAGTCGAACGGGCTTTCCATTAAATTGATTTACTACCTCGATTATCAAAAACTGAAAAGAACAAAAAGCTAAACTGATTTTTAGTTGCGAAATGCAACAGTTCGTTAGTTAGCGTTTGATGCCAAACTTATAGCTGCATTAGTTTTACTAATTGCTGCAAACAATTAGTAGTACATTACCCCACTTCTAGCATCAAATAATAGTTACGCTTTTGCAGCACTAAAAGTTGAATTAATTTAAAAAAAACCTTACATCCACATTGTAAGCAAATAATTAAAGCATCACTTAGCTGTGTTGGGTAATGGGTAGTGATGATGCCTTTTAAAACATACTTAAAACCCGCAAAACCTTACAAATGTTGAAGTAATATATTATCAAATGTCTGCTAAAAATGTAGCATCCGAGTCAAAGGATGGAGCATCCGAGTCAAAGTTTGGAGCATCCGAGTCAAAGGATGGAGCATCCGAGTCAAAGGATGGAGCATCCGAGTCAAAGGATGAAGCATCCGAGTCAAAGGATATAGCATCCGAGTCAAAGGATGTAGCATCCGAGTCAAAGTTTGTAGCATCCGAGTCAAAGGATGTAGCATCCGAGTCAAAGGATGTAGCATCCGAGTCAAAAGATGGAGCATCCCAGTCAAAGGATATTGAATCAAAGGAGTAGGGCGAGTCTGTTCAATAAACTATGTAAGATGATTGAACAGACCCGTTCGAGTAAAAGGGAACATCATCAAAATACAAAGCCCGTTAGATAAATTATAACCTTCCGAATATTTACTACAACCTTCCGAAATCTGCTATATTTGGGAAATATTCGGAAGGTTTTGAGTAAAAACCTTCTTATATTTAGATGTTAGGTGCAAGCGTAGGACGACCGACAACTCGACTACAAACCGACAGAAACGAAGGACGAAAATGCCAACGCTTCGCAAAATTAAAAGAGGTGTTTTGCCAACGCAACTGCCAACACAAAAACACCACATTTCATTTTGCCCAAACGCACCCAAGCCCACCCACCACCCTAACTCCTGATAAAATATTGATAACTTTTTATCTTGAAATGTGAGATATTAAATAACATTATTTTAAATTTGCTCCATCAAATAAATAAGACATAAGTTCTATGAATAGAATTAAAGAAGTTTTGGAGGAAAAAGGAATTAAGCAGAAATGGCTTGCTGAGCAGTTGGGCAAAAGCTATAATATGGTTAATTCTTATATTCAAAACAGACAACAACCAAGATTAGAAGTATTATTTGAAATTGCAGAAATATTAGGAGTTGAAGCAAAAGAATTATTAAAAAATAAAGTTGAAGTAAAATGAAGGAGGCATTGACATATATAGAACCCAAAACCAGAAATAAAACAGTTGAGAAACCACAAATGATTGAATCTAGTAAAATGAAAAATTGGGTTCACCAAGGGGAAAAAGAGATTGCAAATAAACTTAAAGTGATATCTCTATTTTCTGGAAGCGGTGGTTTAGATTTAGGTTTTTTAGCAACCGGTAAATTTGATATGATTTTTGCAAATGATTTCAATAAAGCTGCTTGTGAAACATATGCAAATAACATAGGTAAACATATTATTTGTGAAGACATTTCGAAATTAAGTGACTTCCCCAAAGCCGATATAATAATTGGTGGTCCGCCTTGCCAAGGTTTTTCTACAGCAAATCCCGCAAGGTCATTTGACGACCCAAGAAACCATTTGTTCAAAGAGTATTCTAGAATAATTAAAGATGTCAAACCTAAATTATTCTTAATGGAAAATGTTTCTGGAATGGTCACAATGGAAAACGGCAAAGTGTTTAAGCTTATTAAAAAAGAGCTGAGTAGTTGTGGTTATATTTTATACGATAGTCTACTTAATGCAAAAGATTATGGAGTTCCTCAAAGCAGACGTAGAATGATAATAATAGGAGTTAGAAAAGATATTGATGCAAAATTCAATTTCCCTCTCCCATCCCATAATGAAAATAATTATGCAACAGTTGGTGAAGCCATCATTAATGAACCAATATCTAAAAATAATCCAAACCATGTAATAGGCAAACTTACCGAACTAAATCTTAAAAGAATTCAACAGATACCTGAAGGTGGTTCAATGAAGGACTGTCCAGAAAAACTGCAAAACAATAGTGATTTAAATAGGTCAATGAGAAGACTTCATAGAAGTAAAGTTAGTTACACAATTGTTCACAATAACTGTGACCATTATTATCATCCTACAGAGAACAGAAGAATAACTATAAGAGAAATGGCAAGAATACAAGGGTATTCTGATGATTTTATTTTTGTAGGTAGTAAGTCGGAACAATCAAGGCAAATTGGCAATAGTGTGCCAGTAGGCTTAGGAAAAGCAATAGCTAAATCTATATATTCTTTCTTAAAAGATTTAGTATGATTTATGCAATTGTTCTTTAATAACAAATTATAAAATTAAACAATGAAGATACTTAATCTATACTCAGGTATTGGAGGCAATAGGAAACTATGGGGCGATGCTCACGAAATAACGGCTATTGAATTTAATGAGGAAATAGCGATGATATACAAAGATTACTTTCCAAATGATGAAGTAATTATTGCAGATGCTCATGAATTTCTATTAAAAAATTACATGAATTATGATTTCATCTGGAGTTCACCACCTTGTCCAACCCATAGCAGAATGAGGTTTACTTGCACAAAGCAAGAGCAAAAAACAAGAGGTAAATTAGATGTGAAATATGTTGATATGAAATTGTATCAAGAAATTCTGCTATTAGAGAATTATTTTGAAGGCAAATATGTCGTTGAGAATGTTATACCCTATTATGAACCATTGATTCCTGCTAAAAAATTAGGACGCCATCTGTTTTGGTCAAATTTTAATGTTGGATCCTATAGCAGCGAAAAGAATGCTCTTAGAGGAAATTCAATGGCGGTATTGCAAGTGCAAAGAGGTTTTGATTTAAGTAAGTTTAAAATTAAACAAAGAAAAGACACTATTCTTCTAAATTGTGTAGATTCAGAATTAGGCTTACATATTTTAAACTGTGCTATGAATGTAATTCAAAAAAAAGAGACTCCACAAACCAGTTTGTTTTAATTTATTTTTTTAATTAAATCAATTAGCGAATCTAAATCCTCAAATGATTCATCTTTATTATAAAATAAAAACCAAACTGGATGACCCCATTTTAAATTTTGTTTTTTTTGCATAAACAAAACTTCAGGTCTCATGCTATTAAATGTTTTTGGCTTTACCTGTATACCGCCCACAATATTTTTATTTAAATCATACACAATTAAGTCAATCCGAAGTTCGTCATCTAAGTATCCCTGTGCCTCTTCAATAATATAATGATTTAGTGCTGTCTGTAATAATTTAGCAGCCTCTTTCTCTATAATGCCACCTTTTAAAGATTGGACTACAAATAAATCATATTCCCATTGAATACACTGTTCAAGGGTATATTTATATTGTCCCCAATGTTTTTTTTGAGATTCATATAACCATTCCCCGAATTCCCTAACAGTACCTTTACTAACAATACCACATGAGCATCTGTTTATTTTATGATATTCTATTAATTGCACTAAAGCTTCCTTGCTTTTTGGATTATGAGTTTTGATTAATTTCATAACAGGCACACTCGTACTTGGATTTGAAATACCCATTTTCCCATTTAATTCATTTAATTCTCCTCCAGTATATGCCATTTGTAGTTTTTTATTTTAAAATTGCTCTTCTTTATATTCAACTTTGTATTTCAAAAATTCTTGCCATAAACGATTTGCTTTTGTGCCTTTGGTAGCATTAGGTTCAGGACTTAGGGAGTATTCAAACAGATTTTTATTGTTTAATATACTTTCTAAAGTTATGGCTCCATTTTTATCAACTGTTCCATGTGTGTACCCACCATAATTTGCAATTAATTTATACATTTCCATTGCAGGGATTTTAAGAATATAAGCTTCACCCTTTTCTCCTTCAAATAGATTGAAGGCAACTATTATATAAAAATCAACTGTATGATGCGGTCTGATCTGTCTGATGTTAACATTACATTTTTTATCATGTATTGATACTTTAATTTCGTACCTAACTTTATTCTTGATTCCGTCTCCACTTGTATTATTTAACGGTTTGTTTATTTTTAAATCATGTCTTATAAGTTTTTCAGCATCGGTTGATTGCGGGCTTGTAAATTTTCTAAATATCAAACACTTTTCCCATAAGTCTTTACTTTCTTTTGCTTGAATTATTGCTTTTACAGCGAAGTCTTCACTGCTTTCGTTTATTAAATCTTTTGCTAATTGGACACAGTCAATTATTTTCATATTAAATTATTTAATTTCAGAATTAGAATCGAAAAAATCTTTAATATCAACATCCAATGCAATTGCAATCTTTTCAATAACAACAATTGACACATTCCTTTCACCTTTCTCGATACTAGGAATATACGTTCTATCCAAATCAGCATTCAACGCTAATTTCTCTTGAGACCATCCCTTATTAATTCGAAATTTTTTTACTTTAATTCCGTATTTTTGCTGAATATTCATAATGATGCAAAATTGTTACAATGTAGACTGCTGTACAACGGACAATAGTCTACACTTTGAGTTAAATTCAACTAATTGACTTTATTTCTAAATTTGCATATTTTACAATTAACAACGTCAAATGAATAAGCCATCTCATTTGCTGGCACATTTGCAAAACCGCACAAACCAACGTTAAAGCCGAGTTTTGCAAAAGAGCCACCAAGCCAACGCACCAAGACAGCAGTAAAAAATGGACAACAGAGCAACGACAGACAGAACGCCAGCACCTAACAGCACCTACAAGAAATTGGCGGTTCAGTGGTTAAATGAAGCTTTGTGCTTCGTATCAAGTTCAGTGGTGGCAGACAGTTTTCGTCTCCGAAATCGCCAACTTCTTGTAGCTGCAAAACGTTATACGCAACCAATTGGCACCCTGCTAACATCGAACTGACTGCAAGAAACAAACAGTAACAACTACAATGAAAAATAACAGCAAGACAACTTTTATAGTATTGACACTTTTGACGGTGCTATTTTCTGCTTGCTGCTCTTATGACCAAAAGGACTTTGACTTCACAAGTGAGGAGTTAGCATTTGCTTCTTCATTGCATTTAGGCGACACTATTTATTATGAAAGCAACTTGCATGACATGGACACCATCTTCATTATTGATACTCTTTCTGAAAAGGTTAAAGGATGCGGAATGTTTATACAACCAAGACCAACAAATAATTTATCGTTTCTTATTAAACATCTTCCAGTTGACAATTGGCATGGAACTTCAACGACAAATTCCCAAACTAAAATTGACTATCAGAGTTTGTTTACCATAACAAAGTCGCCAAAGCCCAAACAGATTGAGTTTAGTTTTAGCTTTAAAGGATTTTACTCAAGTCATGATTCAATTATAGGTGAACTGCATACCGACACGGTAGAACTAAACAATAAAAAGTTCTATAATTACTATCTGCTTAAACATAGCTATCCCGAACGAATAAAAAATGCAGACGATGTAACTGAAATATACTGGACAATAAAGGAAGGACTAATTGCATACAAGAGCAAAGGCGGAGAAGTGTGGACAAGGAAATATTTTAAAGGTGAAGTCATCAATTTTGACAAAGCAAAGTGGCTAAGTGGTGACAGGAAAATAAGAGGTACAATGGTTGACAAAATGATTTCAGACAGCATCTTGATTGGTAAATCAAAATCAGATGTTCTACAATTATTAGGTAGCCCAACTGCAAGTGACACGACATCACCTTTAGTTTATGAGATTGACTTGGGATTAAAAGTTGGACCGTTAGGTTTAGGTGGAATTTGGTTATTCTTTATGACAGTGCAATTTGACACGACAACAAACAAAGTAAATGATGTGTGGTGCAGAGATTAAATTTAGAACTTAAACAGACAAGCAATGAATGTAAATCGCTTCGGACAAAGTGTGTGCGAACCTCAAACAGTTGTGCTCCGAACGAACAGCTTGGCTGCGTATAACATAAGATTAAAAGAAATTTTAAAAAGAAGGGCTTTGTTCGGTAATCAAACAGTGGTGCTTCTAACAAACAGTTGTGGTAATACGAACAGTGGTGCATCTAATCCCTTCTTTTTAAAATTTCTTTTAATCTTATGTTATACGCAGCCAAGCTGTTCGTTCGGAGCACAACT
>JANNXV010000053.1:0-13435 GCA_031409815.1 Bacteroidota bacterium | reverse complement strand
ACTGTGAATGCAAACACTGCATCACATTCTTACTATTTGGTTTCTCAATCCGGTTGTACAGGTCAAGTAAATAGTACATCTCCTAATACAACTTTGTCTACTATTTATCTAACTACTACAAACCCCGTAACAAATACTGATCCCGGTGTAGGTACTTTAAGTTGGAACGCATTGCCTTTGCTTAATTCGTCTGGAAACTATATTACCAATTCAAATTACAATACAGGTGGCACTTGGTCAGCCTTTGGAACAGGAACTTCTTCACTAACAGCAAATCAAGACATTACTGATTGCAACATTGCACTGCAACATCAAATTACTGTTTCTGATAATAGTGGTTGTGTGTCTGAATCAAATATTGCTGCTAACACATTTACCTATCTGGGTAACATTGTTGATAATCCGGATTTGCGTTGTTTGTATGTTCAGGACAATGGTAATGTTGTTTTGAACTGGTTAACCCCATTATCATCCAGTGATGAATTTAATGAGTTTGAGATTTGGAGAGATGGTGTGTTGATTGATTCGGTGAATACGTTTGGTCAAGTAAGTTATACTGATTTAAGCATAAATGCTCAAACTGCCTCTCATTCGTATTATCTGATTTCACAGTCAGGTTGTACCGGACAAGTAAATAGCACTACGGCCACTAATACATTAAACACCATTAAAGTGGATGTGTTAAACAACAACGGTGTAGCTGATATCAGCTGGAATAAATTACATAATCCAGATTTGCCTTCAGCAAGTGGAGTTTATGAAGTATTTAAAGAATATCCTGCCGGTTCAAACGTTTGGTCTTCTTTAGGTACAACAACCAATACCAATTATCAGGAAACAATAACTATTTGTAGTGCTACTATTAATTATCGGGTTGTAACTTCTGATAATAGTGGTTGCACTTCACAATCATCGAAAGATGGAAAATTGTTCCAGGATATTACAAAACCGGTTAAACCGATTGTTGAATCTGTGAGTGTAAATCCGGATAATAGCGGAAACATTCTGGTAACCTGGTTACCCAGCACATCAGCTGACGCAATCGGTTATAAAGTGTATGACCATAATGGTCCTTATGTGTTGATCCCCATATCACCTATTGGCTTAACACTTCCGGTTAATAAACCAAATGTTACTACATCGGTATATAATTTTGCTGTAACTGCATTTGATAGTTGCACAAATGAAAGTGTTTACAGTATAGACTTGAACACGGTTAATCTGACGGCAAAACTTGATATCTGTCGTGCAGCAGTTGATTTAAAATGGAACCCCTATTTAGTGAATGGCGGTGTTTCGAATTATAGAATTTATGCAAAACAAAATGCCGGAGCCTATTCTTTAATTGCAACCGTTCCTGGCGCTTCAGTTTCCTATAGTCATACTACACTCACTAATAATGTTACTTACCGCTACTATTTAGAAGCAGTAGCCAACACTATGGTGCGAACCGGCACATCTAATAGCGACTCTGTTTTTACTGAGTTGCTTACATTGCCAACATTCAGCTATTTAAAAACTGCCACGGTTAAAGATTTACGTCATGTATATGTTGAAGGATTAGTAGATAACACTCCGGGCGTAGATGTTTCAAAATATAAATTACAACGGTCAGCCACAATTGGTGGTCCTTTTAACACGGTTGGTGTAGTAAACTTTAGTAATTTACCAATAATCTATTTTAATGACTACACGGCACGAACTGATGAGAGCAGTTATTATTACCGCATCATAACAGTTGACTCTTGTGGCAACAATGTACTTATTAGTAATCTTGGAAGAACCATTTTTATTAATGGTCGACCTGACTTTAATCTGGTTAATAAATTAACCTGGAATGATTATGATGGCTGGCTAGGAGGAATTAAGGAGTATTCACTCTATCGTTCGATTGATGGTATTTGGGATCCTGCACCTATTAACCGTATAGGATTTGGAATAAATGATTACGCTGATAATGTTGGCGAGATTTATCAAACCACTGGTCGCTTCTGTTACAAAGTAGAAGCCAATGAAGGTCCAGGAAACATTTATGGATTTGCAGATTCAAGTATGTCGAATGAGTTTTGCTTAATACAAGAACCACATTTGTACATTCCAAGTGCCTTTACACCAGGCGGAAAAAATCCGGTATTTAAACCATCGTATGTTTACATCAATCCAAAAAATTATCAGTTCTTAATCTTTAATCGCTGGGGTGAAAAAATATTCGAAACCACTGACCCATCAACAGGTTGGGATGGCACATTAAGTGGCACTGCTGTGGAACAGGGCACTTATATGTATTTAGTAAGAATGTATGGCACCAACGGACAGATTTTAGAAAAGAATGGACGTGTTACATTATTGCGTTAAAACGCATTGATAATTTAATTTTCAAATGCGCTTCTCAACAGAAGCGCATTTATTTTTTATGCCCTTTCAGTAAATTATTCAGACTCTAAACACAACTATATTTGCCTCATGCAAGGCTTAGTATTAAAAACTACTGGTAGTTGGTACGATGTGGAGAACAAAGAAGGTGAAATTACCCCTTGCAGGGTTCGTGGCCAACTCCGTTTAAAAGACATTGACAGCACTACTCCGGCTTCAGTTGGTGATCAGGTTGATTTTGAAATGACAGATGAGAATACAGGAGTAATAAATAATGTATTACCCAGGAAAAATTACATCATCCGAAAATCAGTTAAGCTCAGTAAACAAAGTCATATTCTGGCGGCCAATGTTGACCGTGCATGGCTAATTGTTACTCCTGTGTATCCAAAAACATCTACAGGGTTTATTGATCGGTTTATTGCAGCAGCTGAAAGTTTTAGAATTCCGGTAACGCTGGTATTTAATAAATCTGATTTATTTATTGATGAAATTGAAGAAGTACAACATGATTACATTGCCATTTATGAACCTCTGGGCTATCATTGCATGCGTGTTTCTACTGTTACATTAGAAGGAATTGACGAACTACGTAATCAATTAACTGAAAAAATAAATTTATTTGCTGGTCATTCTGGTGTTGGTAAATCAAGTTTGATTAATGCCATTGAGCCAACATTAAAATTAAAAGTTGGAGACATATCAAGGCAATATCAAAAAGGAAAGCACACCACCACTTTTGCCGAAATGCACCGAATAAAAAATGGTGGACACATAATCGACACTCCGGGAATTAAAGAGTTTGTGAATATTGATTTTTCTACAGCTGAAATCAGTCATTATTTTGTTGAAATGCGCGATCGATTAAACCAATGTCATTTCAACAACTGTTTGCACCAGAACGAAAAAGAATGTGCTATTAAAAAAGCGGTTGAAACCGGAGAAATACATCCGATGCGCTATTATAATTATTTAAGCATGCTTAGGAATGAAGACATATTTAGGTAATGTTGAATTATAAATATTGAATGTTGAACTTTGATTTACCTATTGAACATTTTTAAATGCGTGTAGTTATCCAACGAGTTAGTAACGCTAAAGTGCTTATCAATAACCAAATTGACAGAAGCATTGAACAAGGACTTTTGATATTATTAGGAATTGAAACGGAAGACCATTTTGAAGATGTTGAATGGCTATGTGCTAAAATTCCAAAACTCCGAATATTCAGTGATAGCGAAGGAATCATGAACCTATCCCTTCTCGACATTCATGGCGAGATAATGCTCATTAGCCAATTCACCCTACATGCGTTAACAAAAAAGGGCAATCGCCCCTCTTACATTAAAGCTGCACGACCAGAGCAGGCAATACCTCTTTATGAAAAATTTATTGATCAATTAACAAAAGAATTAAACCATCCAATTGTTACCGGTGAGTTTGGAGCGGATATGAAAGTTACTTTAACAAATGATGGACCGGTAACAATTATTATTGATTCTAAAGAAAAGATTTGAGGATGTTTGGATTTATGGATTTAGGATGTAAGGATTTATTAATTCTCCACAATCTTATTACTGAATATTTGAAATCTTGAAATCAAAATCGACACATCCAAATATCCTAAATCCTAAAATTAAAAAATGGAACTCAAACAAGCTCAAACATCCGTTGACGAATGGATAAAAGAATATGGTGTACGTTATTTTAATGAGCTCACTAACATGGCTTTGCTTACCGAAGAAGTTGGGGAACTGGCACGACTAATTGCACGTACCTATGGAGAGCAATCATTCAAGCCCAATGAAAAGAACAAAGAAATAGCTGATGAAATGGCTGATGTTCTATTTGTACTTATTTGTATGGCCAACCAAACCGGTGTTGATTTAGACGATGCTTTGCAGAAAAATTTGGTTAAGAAAACCCAACGAGATAAGCAGAGGCATAACCAAAATAAAAAACTTCTTTAGTTATTTTTCATCGAGAGCAATACCACAGTTTTGACCTTCAGGTATATCAGAAATTCTAAAATCTTTTGTGGTAAAAAGAGAAGAAGTAATTTCATTTAATTTTAGTGAAGAAATACTCATTGAATATGATTGGCCTGTTGATTTATTGGTTGAAGTAACTTCCAAAATCATTCCGTATAGATTGGAATTAAACCAATCACCTTTGCGAACAATATCGTTTATCATACTACAATGATTGAGTAACTTATAAATTCGACATACATCGAATTTTAGTTCCTTAGTAATCCAAATTTCTGCTCTATAATTTTTACTTTCGGTAATAACCTTCACGCAGTGGTATCCTTCTATTATACGCTTGGTTTGCGCAGTAGTAACTGAGAATTTAGCAGACCCTTTCTTTTCCCGAAACATATCCGCACGGTGAATTCTTGCACCCTGTTTTACATTGTTAAATGACATTAACATGGTCCATGTGCTATCTTTAGGATTAAATAATACGCGCTTACTTACTCCTTTCTTTATCATATCATCCTGCAACTCCATGGCCATTCTGCCTCCATTTGCAGCAGATTCAATATTCCAAAGCATTGGTGGATTGTCAGTTATTGGCTCAGATAATGTAAAAGTCATTAGAAAACTCCCATTAAATGTTTGTTGCCCATGCAATGGCCTTATTGCCGACATTAACAAAAGCATTAAAAGGCTATTAACAAAAACTAATTTAAACATAAGATAATCTCATTTACAAATATAATAGAACCTTATACTAATGTGCTAGTAATATCCATTACTAGAAATTATATTATGATATGAATAAATTAATGATGATATTTGAAGTTAGTTAACCGTAACTTACTTTAATTAGAACCTATTTATTTTAAAAAATATTATGATGAAATTTTCTACTTTAAATTCATGTATAGCTATATTATTTTGCTTTTTAATTAATGCAATTGCACAAGCACAAACAGACCCTACCCCTCAAGCTTTGCCTTATTCGCAAAACTTCTCGTCATTATTGTCTACTTCAACTACCTACCCTCAAGGATGGCAAGGAGATAGTCTTGGCACTACATCGACAAGTGCATTCAGATTAACTACTTCCGGAGGCGACCGCGCATTAACTGCTTCAAGTACAGCAACAATAACTGCTGGTGGTGTACACAATTACAATGGCAAAATTGGTGTTCTTGCTTCTGCCAGTATCGATGCGGCATTGCGTCTTTCTATTGTTACAACAGGTGTTAACAATATATCTATAAATTTTGATGTAATGACAATAAGGAATCCATTTGTAACTGGAATTAGCACGCGCATTAATCAGGTTGATTTACAGTATAGAGTGGGTGTAACAGGCAACTTTATTTCTGTATCAGGCATTACGAATGGTATATATCAGAATATTACCACTAATCAAACAACTGCAGTTACCACACCTCAAAATTTATTAGCGAAGTCGTTTACGCTTCCGGCAGCATGTAATAATCAACCAATAGTTCAGTTGCGGTGGGTACAACGTGATTTTAGCGGAATAGGAAGTAGAGCCAGTTTTGCTGTTGACAATATTGTTATTTGTACAGCAATTACAACTCCTACTATTTCAGTTTCAGGACCTCCTGCATCTTGCAATGGTCAAACAGCAATATATGGAGCTACAATAACTAATGGAGGAACTCCTAATTATCAATGGAAGAAAAATGGAGCAAATACAGGAACCAATATTTCATCATTATCAATTAGTGGCTTAATTCTTAGCGACCAAATATCATGCGTATTAACATCTACGGCATCGTGTGTTTCTACCTTAACAGCAACTTCAAACACAATTAACATTGGTGTTGTAGGAAATCCTCCAACTATTAGTTCGGCAAACATTATACAAACTTGCAGCGGATCAATTGATCTTACTATAACGGGCGGAACACAACCCTATTCGGTATGTTGGGATACAACAAATATTGCTAACGGCCCCATGTTTGGTGTAACCCTTGGCACAAAAATATGCCCTGGTAATCCATATTGTGGAATGGGAACACTCGCAAACAGCGCTTCGTTCCGCATGGATGGAACAGATGCTAAAAACCTTTCACTGGTTCGTGGAATTACTTATACATTTAATGTAAATGCAAGTCATCCATGGCATTTATCTACCGATTCGGTGGGAGCAAATTCTGTAGGCTTACTTACTTCTGGTACAACCGGAACGATGCCAAGCGGTTTAACCACCGTTACACTTAAACCAAATGCCACACACCCTTCAACAATTTATTATCCTTGTGCATCCCACTCACTAATGGGCTATAAGATTTTTCTGCAAAGTGGATATTGTGTTGAGGATTTAACAAATATTAAATCGGGTACTTACTCAGTTATTG
The DNA here is from genome assembly GCA_031409815.1 of Bacteroidota bacterium. GTDB lineage: Bacteria > Bacteroidota > Bacteroidia > AKYH767-A > OLB10 > JANLUX01. The sequence continues at coordinate 6,717 of JANNXV010000053.1, read as the reverse complement.
TAACCGATGCAAATACTTGCACAGCTACAAATAGCTACACCATCAATGTAACTGGAGGTCCGGTTACAGCAGCACTTACTTCAACAACAAATGTAAACTGTTTTGGAAACGCTAATGGTGCAATCGATATTACCCCTTCCGGAGGCTCAGCACCTTACACCCTATCAGGTACGGGCCCTACGTTTATGGTTATTTCACAGGTTAAAACCCACTCGCATCCTCAATTTGGCACCGGTAGCGGAAATGGATTTACAATAGATAATGTGCAGGGAAAAGTGCTTACACTTATAAGAGGTATCACTTATTCGTTTTCTGTATTGACTCCAGGCCATCCTTTTTTTATTTCTACAAGTTCTGTTGGTGGTCCGGGTAATCTTGCTTCAGAAATTACAAATGGTGTAATTGGTAGCATGACCACAAATGGAACGTTAACATTTACACCCAACAACACACACCCTGCATTACTTTATTATCAGTGTGCTGCCCACGATAACATGGGATGGAAAATTAATATTGTTGATCAACTACCTAATGCTGATTTGGGTAATTGCATGGCGGGAAATTATATTCTTACCGTTACCAATGCCAACGGTTGTTCTAGCTCTCCTACACTAAATGTTTCAATAAGCGAACCTACCGCTAACATATTTTATTTTGATGGCGATTTTGATTTGTATGGCATAAATTCTGAATCTGCTTTAGGATGTGCAGCTCCATTAGGCTTTGCAATTAACAATGGCGATTGTAATGATGCAAACTTTGCTATCAATCCAGGTCGAACGGAGGTATGCAATGGTATTGATGACAATTGTGATTTAATAGTAGATTACACTATCATACCTGAATTATTATCGTCAACAGATGCAACTTGTTTTGGATCTGCCAATGGCGCTATTGACCTGGCACCTTCAGGTGGCACAGCTCCCTATAAAGCAGTTGGTACCGGACCCACTTTTATGGTGATTGCTCAGACAAAAAATCATTCGCATCCTCAATTTGGCTCAGGCAGTGCAAATGGATATACTTTGGACTTAGTTCAGGGTAAAGAACTTACTTTTATCAGAGGAATTACTTATAAATTTTCAGTTTTAAGTCCCGGACATCCCTTCTTTATTTCAACAAGCGTTGTTGGTGGTCCAAGTAATCTTGCTTCTGAAGTAACCAATGGTGTTACCGGAAGTATGACTACAAACGGAATATTAACATTTACTCCTAACAACACACACCCTGCCTTACTTTATTATCAGTGTGCTGCCCACAATAACATGGGATGGAAAATCAACATTGTTAATCAGTTGCCAAATGGCGATTTAGGAAATTGTATTGCGGGAAATTATAGCCTTTTTTTAATAGATGCCAATAATTGTAGTGGCTTGTTGCCAGCCATTGCATTTATCGATGAACCAGTTGCCGATACCTTTTATTATGATAGCGATTTAGATTTATATGGTAAAAATTCTGAAAGTGCTCTAGCATGTTCAGCACCTCTCGGCTTTGTTATTAATAACAATGATTGTAATGATGCCAATCCAGCAATTAATCCCGGACAACCAGAATTATGCAATGGCATTGATGATAATTGCGACTTAATTATTGATTATCCCGTTTCAACTCAAATAACAGCAACTACTGATGCTACCTGTTATGGATATGCAGATGGAACTATTGACCTTGCCCCTTCAGGTGTTGGTGGAATAGCACCCTATAGTACATCTGGCGATGGACCCACTTTTATGGTTATATCACAAACAAAGAATCATTCGCATCCTCAGTATGGCACTGGTAGTGCTAATGGATTTACATTAGATAATATTCAAGGTAAAGAACTTACTTTTATTAGAGGAATCACTTATTATTTTTCAATTTTAACTCCCGGACATCCCTTCTTTATTTCAACAAGCGCTGTTGGTGGTCCAGGTAATCTTGCGTCTGAAGTAACCAATGGTGTTACCGGAAGTATGACCACAAATGGAACGTTAGCATTTACGCCTAACAACTCACACCCTGCTCTACTTTATTACCAATGTGCTGCTCACAATAACATGGGATGGAAAATTAATATTGTTGATGCCGTGTCGAGTGGCTATTTGGGAAATTGCATTTCGGGCAATTACAGCCTTTATTTAATTGATGCCAATGGCTGTACCGATACAGTGCCGGTTAATATGTATATTGATCAACCTGCTGCTAATTTATATTACTATGATAACGATAGTGATTCCTTTGGAATAAATAATGAAACTGCTTTAGGATGTACTGCCCCTTCAGGCTTTACAATTAACAATGGTGATTGCAATGATATTAACTCTGATATTTATCCTGGTCAAACAGAATTATGTAATGGCGTAGATGATAATTGTGATTTAAGTATTGATGAAGGGTGCAACGTTATCCTAAATATTACAGTATTTATAGAAGGATATTACAACGGCAGCCAAAGCATGCAATCAACATTATTAAATCAAGGAGAGAGTTTGGATAGTACCGTTTGCGATAGCATTATTGTGGATCTGCATGAAGAATTTGCGCCTTACGCTATACTTGATTCCAAAACTGTAGCATTAAGTACGAGCGGAAATGCTATTGCTGAATTTCCCGCATCCTTGCTTGATGTGAAAGTTTACATTGCAGTGCGTATGCGTAATAGTATAGAAACGTGGAGCAAATTGTCAGTACTTTTAGCACCACTAACATATTTTAATTTTACTGCTCCTTAGTAGATTGTAATAATAATTCCATTTTAGTATTAGAAAAGCTATGTATTGAAATTAGTTCAATCTGATACAAGGTTTTCTAATTTTAGTGCCATTGAAATTGCTATAAAAATCTATTCTTCATAAGTTATTATTAATGCTCAATCTTTATGCCCATAACCAGAATATCATCTATCTGATCTGAATGATTCTTATAGTCATGATGAAACTTTAGCAGACTGGCTTGTTGCTCTTCCATCGAATTATTTTTTTGCATCAGCAACAATTCTTTAAAACGTTTTTTGGTAAGTTTCTTTCCTTGATCACCTCCAAATTGATCTGCATATCCATCACTAAAAAGATAAAGAATATCTCCTTTCTTAATATCAATTTTGTGATTGGTATAGGGAAAACGATTTTCAACTTGACCGATTGGTTGTTTATCGGGTTTGTACTCCTGCAGCTCATAAAAACTTGTTTGCCGTGCAATCCAAAGTGGAATGTTTGCTCCGGCCCAGTATAACTCACGAGTGCTGTTGTTGAAAGCACATACACTAGCGTCCATTCCATCCTTTACCTCACCATCGATACCCAAATTTTCTACAATAAGTTCGGCCACTTTATCAAGAATTAGCGAAGGCTGAATAAGTCCATACTCTTTTACGGCACGGTTCAATGCATTATTGCAAACAATGCTAATTAATGCACCCGGAACTCCATGGCCTGTGCAATCGCATCCGGCAAAAAACACCCATTCGTTAACTATTTCCACCCAATAAAAATCACCCGAAACAATATCCTTAGGAATAAAAAGTATAAAGCTCTCACCTAACTTTTCCTGAATTTTTGCATGAGAAGGCAACAATGCTGTCTGTATTCTTTTTGCATAATTAATAGAGTCGACCAACTCTGCCTTCTCTTGCTGAATAACTTCCTTCTCACGCTGTAAATTATAGGTTCGGGTTTCAACCTGAGACGAAAGAAAATGTTGTTGAATGGTACCGAATAAAATCTTAGACTTAATCTGTAAACCTCCTACAGAAATATTTACCGGTGAACCAAAATACTTGTTTTCAAGACCTAACCATATTTGTTTGAAAAGACTCTTTTGGTTTCTGATGTATCGTTCAGGGTTCTTAACCTTAATAATTATACAATCAGTAAAAATTACTTTATTACTATTGATTTCTTCCACATCCGACCAAAAAATCATACCGGCTGAAACAATACCTGAGTTATCGATAATTCCTATTTTATTCAAAACTAATCCCGGCCCCTTTTCGTTCCATCGCTTTATCGCATACAATGAAATGATTCCAGATATGGCTGCTAATAATGCATTAATAATGATGTTGATGATCAATGCCATATCAAATGAAGGCTCATCCATTAAATCATCAAAAATATTTTTTCCAAAAAACAAAGCGAAATAGATCGATGGTAACATTATAAAAAGCAACTGCCTTTTTCTTGCCTTAATCTCTATATCATTTACTGGCTTCATATTTTAGTACATAACATTGCTTAAAAGTGTGCGGCTATTCTTATTAAAATTCGTTGGTGAAATTATTCCTTGACAATAAAAACTAAATGTTAAACAGTGTGTTTTAGAAAAGAATAACAAATAAACTAAGTGGCATAAAACCCAATTCAACAAAAGTTACACTAAAAAAACGTTTAAAAAGCACCACTATTTCTTGCCCTTTGCTTTTTCCTTTGCTTCATTTTCCTTAGCTGACTTTAATTCTTTCTCCGCCCTTTTTAGATCCTTTTCAAGTTGATCTATCTCTTTTTCGTCAGCCTTAATTTTCACATCAAGGTCTTTGATGGTTTGTTTATTGTCAGCAATTTTAGTTTCAAGGGATTCTATCTTATCCATCTTCTTCGCCTTTTTGGCCGAATTCAATTGATCCTTTAAACTCTTATTGCTGTTTTCTGTTTTAACCAATTTATTTATGTCGCGGGTTCGCTCTTGGTTCTTTAGTCTTAATTGTGATTTAACGGTATCACGATCAGCTTGCAGTTGTTTAGATTGAGAAATACTTACCTGCGCTTTAACTTCACTTTTATCCTGAGCTATCGATAAATGGGTTAGCATACTAAGAAATAATACGGCTATAATTTTGTGCATAATAATAAGTGTTTGAAGATTTACTAAGAAATTCAAAAGTATTACATTTCAAGTTAGTATTAAGCATTTGAAAATTGATTTTCGTTTTGCTTTATAAGTAATATCCAGAACAAGCAGAACTAAGTTATATTTTTTTACTTTTGATGTTCATACTAGACACTCATGAATAAAACACATATTATTGTTTTTGCTTTAGCCATTGCCAGTTTAAAAATCAATGCGCAAACCAGTTCCGACTTACATCAATTTGTGATTCCAAAGAAAGCTACCTTGCTATTAAATCCATTATATGATACCTGGAGTCCGGCTTTAAAAAATCATGAACTGCCAATACCGGAATCAGGCATTGATGAAAAAACAAAAAAACAGATTAAAGAAGACCTTACTAAGCGCTATCCTCGAAAAAATAGTCAAAATAATTCAGACAAAACAACAATGGGTGCGCCTCCTGCCATGTTAAGAAATTTTCTGGCCAACTCATTTAACGGATTTGTCCCGAATGATAATGATGTAGCCGTTTCAAACAATGGAACTGTATGCTCGGTAACCAATGTGAATATATGGACCAAAAACCTAAACACTAATATTACCTATGGTTCCTATTCGCTACATTCTATCATGTTATCGCTTGGTTTGCAAAATGAAGAATTTGATCCCAAGGTGATTTATGATCCTGAAACCAACCGTTTTGTGCTGGTGTGTTTGAATGGGTTTACCGATTCGACCAGTCATATTGTAATTGGATTTTCTCAAACAGATTCATCAAACGGTGCATGGAATTTTTATTCTCTTCCAGGCAATCCGCTCAATAACACATTATGGACCGACTTTCCAATGATCTCTTTATCACATAACGAACTTTTTCTTACGGTAAATTTATTGTACAATGACTCAAGCTGGCAAACAGGATTTAACGAAACGCTTATATGGCAAATGAACAAACAGAATGGCTATGACGGTAATCCATTAAATGCACAATTACACAATAATATTTTGCACAACGGAGCTCCATTACGCAACCTTTGTCCTGTTAAAGGAGGCAGTCAATTATATGGACCACAAATGCATTTTTTATCGAACAGAAATTTCGCTGCATCAAACGACACTATTTTTCTGGTAACTATTTCAGATACCGCTGCTGCACCCGGTCAAACGCTTACGGTTAATTATGCAGTTGGAAATACAGCGTACCACATGCCTGTTGATGCCATACAACCATCAAGTGATAAACTGGCAGTGAATGATGCACGTGTATTAGGTGCTTTCGAAGAAAACGGTAAAATACAATTTGTATTGAACACACTGGATACTGCAACCGGTAATGATGCTATCTTTCATGGTTTGATGAGTAATATAAGCACAACACCTACCTTAATAACTTCCATTTTGGGCGACCCTATTATGGATTTAGCTTATCCAAATATTGCTTATGCAGGAACAACAGCGAATAGTGATAGTTCCATTATTTCTATTCAGCAATCAGCTGTATCTGTTTATCCGGGCTCAAGTGCTGCATTATTTGATGGCAGTCAGTTTTCATCGCTAACCACTGTAAAAACTGGTGTTAGTTATATTAATTTATTGGGCACGCTCGAAAGATGGGGCGATTATACAGGTTGTCAAACAAAATATAATCAACCGGGCTATGTTTGGATGAATGGTGCCTATGCTTTAGCAGGTCACAACACCAGAACATGGATTGCAGAGTTAACTTCATCAACAAGTGCTTCGGTTGAAGACATTTCCAATAATGAAAACAATGCTGTTTTATATCCAAATCCCAGTGCAAACAGAATTACCATTGAATTTTCTAACACTGAAAATCAAAGAATCGATATTAAAGTATTTGATGTTAATGGCAAAATTGTTAAGCAATTGTTTGGCGGTTTTGTA
>JANNXV010000052.1:0-9408 GCA_031409815.1 Bacteroidota bacterium | reverse complement strand
CCCCCCCCCCCCCGCGAGTGGAATAAAGTGGGCAATTACACCCCCCAAAGCGAGACAATTAAATTTCATTCCATGCATGATAAATAAATCATTTACAATTATTGTATAGTCTTTAGTGGTGTAATGAAGAAAATACCATTGTAAAAAATGTGGAAGTACTGACCATATTACAAAGTAGATCAATAGTGCTTTTAATAGATGTCTTTTAAAAAGGAGAACGAAGAAAGGCCACAACAAATAGAATTGTTGTTCTACACCAATTGACCAAATCTGTGGGCTCGGTGTCCACGATTTACCAATGACCTCTGCAATATTGGGCATTATAGTGAAGCAAAGCAACAAAGTAACAAGTGAGGGAACAAAGCCTGTTAATAAAGCTGACATAGCCAACAAGGCATAATAGAGGGGAAAAATTCTATTTATTCTTCTCAGATAAAAACTAAATATATCAACTGTTTTTCTTACTGCCAATTCGTTAAGCAAAAGGTAGGTAATTAAAAACCCGCTTAGGACGAAAAAGAAAATAACTCCAAGATGTCCGATGAGATTTCCTTGGAATGAAAAATAACCCAAGAGATTTGGAAGTCCATTGTTTTCTTTAATTAATTCAATATGCCCGATTATCACTGCTAAAGCCGCAATAGCTCTTAATGAATCCAATCCAGGTAAAAGGATACGATCAGATTCACCACATATCTTGTCCTTACGACCGCTTATATAGGTAGCTTTAAGTAACAATTTTTCAAAGTCCATTTTCAAAAAAGTATTGTTGATGATATTTCAGGTCGCTTATAATCATTTCATAAAAATATTATTTGCAAGTTATATTAACTCAATTTTTAAATCTTTTTTTCAAAAACCTTACAAACGTACTATTATTTATGTGCTTGCAGTAACTCTTGCAACTTCATGGCGTATTATTTACATCTATGAAAAAACTAAAACTAGCAGTAATTGGTACTACAGGATTGCCTGCAAAATATGGCGGATTTGAAACATTGGCACACCATCTTGTAGATCATTTAAACCAGGACCACGAAATAACGGTTTATTGCAGCAGCAAATATTTTGCAGACAAAAATAAGCGACTTAAAAAATTCAATGGCGCCAATCTTTTTTATCTTCCATTCAATGCCAATGGCTATCAAAGTATTATTTATGATATAGTTTCCATCATTCACGCATTGCGTTATGCAAATGCATTGTTAATTTTAGGAGTATCAGGAACGATATTACTTCCCATTATAAAAATATTTTCATCCAAGCCCATGATTGTAAATATTGATGGTCAAGAATGGAAACGCCCGAAGTGGAATTGGATTACCAGAAAATTTTTAAAGCTGTGTGAACGAATTGCCGTTCGCTATGCCAATACAATTATTACTGACAACCGAGCAATACAGGACTATGTTTCGCAAGAGTACAATACGAAATCGGTTTTGATTGAATACGGTGCTGATCATGTGAGCAAACAAAAAATTACAGATATGGATATGGCCAAATATCCTTTTCTAGCAGCCCCCTATGCTTTTAATGTTTGTCGTATCGAACCCGAAAACAATATTCATTTAATTCTGGAAGCGTTTGTTAAGCAACCCTTTTGGAATTTAGTTATCGTTGGTTTATGGAATCATGGAACATATGGAATGGCACTAAAAGCAAAATACAGCATATATTCCAACATACATTTATTAGACCCCATTTATAATCAAGATGAGTTGAATGTTTTGCGTTCAAACACGGATTTATATGTTCATGGTCATAGTGCCGGAGGAACCAACCCCTCACTGGTAGAAGCTATGTATTTAGGATTGCCAATAATGACATTTGATGTTTCGTATAATCGTGAAACCACTTCTCACAAGGCATTATACTTCCGCACTCCAGACGAGCTAATCTATTTGCTTAACACAACCGGAAAATCAAAGCTGGAAGAAGTGGGCAATGTCATGCACGAAGTTGCATGCACGCGTTATATATGGCAAAATATTGCACAACGATATCACAACGAGATTATGAAATTGTGTAAACAACCAGTTTTTAAAACAACAACAACTATTTATTCTGATTTGGAAAAAGAATTAGCGGCATAATGATAAACAAGTTGATTAGATTGATACGGTTTAAAAGGGAGATGATGCAAAATAATAGTTGCAAAGTATTTTTTTGTAGCTTTTTATTTTTGTTACAAGGATTCATTTCCAATGCCCAAGTGGTTACTACAATAGCCGGCTCTGCTTATTTAACAGGATCAACAGATAGTACCGGAAGCGCTGCACGTTTTAATAGCCCTCACGGAATTGCTTGTGACAAGTTGGGTAATATTTATGTTGCAGATCGTTTCAATCATAAGATCAGAAAAGTTACTACCGCAGGTGTGGTAACCACTTTGGCTGGTAGTGGTAATGTAGGTAGCTTTGATGGAACAGGCAGCGCAGCTTCATTCAACGAACCCTGGGCGGTTGCATGCGATACTTTAGGAAATGTTTATGTTGCCGACACCAAGAATTATAAAATTAGAAAGGTTTCTCCGTTAGGAGTGGTAACAACGATTGCTGGGGCTGGTGTTTTTGGAACAACTAACGGTCCATCAGGTATTGCTCGTTTTGGATTTTCGACCGGTATTTGCGTTACGCCAAATGGAAACACTGTTTACATTGCAGATCATAATACACATGTTATTCGTGAATTAACAGCAGGGGTAGTTTCAACTTTAGCCGGAACAACTTATATAACCGGTTCAGATGATGGACAAGGCAATGCTGCAACTTTTAACCATCCCTATGGAATCGATTTAGACAATAATGGTAACATCATAATTGCAGATGAATGGAATAATGTAATTCGTAAAGTAACTCCATCGGGAAATGTAACTACACTTGCTGGTGTGGGTCTTAATGGGAGTTTTAATGGACAAGCTTCGGCTGCCATGTTTAATTACCCCTGGGATGTTACTGTTGATAATAGTGGAAATATTTTTGTAGCTGATGGGTTCAATTATAATATTCGAAAAATTACTGCAGGCACCTGGATGGTTTCAACTTATGTGGGAACCGCAGGTGTGCAAGGTTCAAATGATGGAATAGGTGGAGCAGCAAGTTTTGATGGCGCCACTGGTATATCCTATAACTATTCCGACAATTGTTTTTACGTAGCAGATGCGTACAATTATCTGATCCGAAAAATTTCTCAAATATCAGGAGTAACGCTAACACTAACCTCGACCGCAACAAACAATACTTTTTGTTTTGGCGATAGTATTACATTGCAAGCAACAACAACAGGTGTAACAAATTATATTTTTAAAGAAGGATCAATCACGTTAGGCTCATCAGCCAATGGTGTTATAACTATTGCACCGTTATCGCAAGGCGCGCACAACATCACATGCTCAGCTACCGATATCAATGGAGCAACCGCCTTTTCAAACACATTAATTATTACGGTTAATGCACAATATATTCCTACAATTGGTCCATCAAGCAACATAAGTTTTTGTAATAGCGATTCATTGTTGATTACCGCACAGAGTGGATTATCTTATTTATGGTCGACAGGAGATACATTGCAAAGCGTATATATATATGACAGCACAACAATTACCGTTACGGTTACTAATACAAATGGCTGTAAGGGTATTTCGAATCCAATTACACCAACAATATTACAAGGTCCGGTTGCAAATATTTCAGCAGCAGGACCATTAACAATTTGTGCTAACGATTCGGTACAACTTAATGCAAGTATAGGGTCGTCATGGTTATGGAGTAATGGAGCGGTAACCCAAACTATTTATGCAAATGCTCAGGGAAATTATGTAGTAACTATAACAGGGGCTAACGGATGTAAAACAATTTCGTCACCAACATCCATAAATCATTTCGCAGGAAGTCAGGCAAGCATTTCACCCGCAGGTTCCATTACAATTCTTCAAGGAAATACCGTAACACTAAACGCAAGTATAGGAACAACCTATCTGTGGTCGGACGGTTCAACTACACAATCAATTACAGTTAGTAATAGTGGTAATTATTTAGTGACAGTAACAAACAGTAATGGATGTATATCACAATCAAACGCTGTTCAAGTGATTGTGATATCATCACAATCAATGTTATCAGCCTTAGGGAACACAAGTTTTTGCGATGGATATTCAGTCATTTTATCATCATACTCTCCTCAAGGCAATCAGTGGTTTTTTAATGGTCAAGTATTAAATGGCGAAACAAATCAACAATTAACAGCCACTGATAGTGGCTATTATTCGTTAGCGGTTTTTCAAAATGGAAATTGGTTGTATTCCGATTCAATTCTCGTGCAAGTTTTTACCAGCCCACTTATGCCAGTTGTATCCGACACGGCTGTTTGCTTTGGATCATCAATTTCATTAATAGCACAATCATTAGATGGTTCAAATATGCAATGGTTTGATCAGGACTCAGGAGGAACAGTACTTAGTTCTGGAAATGTATTTACCACGCCCATGCTAAATCAGCAAGTGGTGTATTATGTTCAATCAATTTCGACTAACGGATGTACCAGTATTGATAGAACACCTTTAACTGTTTACATGAACCCTACACCCATTGCAACATTTAATTATACGGTGCAAGCACAAAGCGGAAACCTCACAGTTTTATTTAATAACACTACTCAATTGGGCGACTCCTATGTTTGGTTATTCAGTGATTCGATTGCAACAATTGATTCATCAACACAAATAAATCCTACCTATACGTTCTCTGCATTTGGAAGCTATTTTGTTACACTTATTTCAACTAATGCAAGTGGATGTAGTGATACGGTAACTCAAAAAATCACAATTAGTAATAGCAAAGATCTTTTTATTCCAACCACATTTACTCCAAACAATGATGGACAAAATGATGTTTTCAGAGTTAGGGGGAGTAACTTTCAAATGAATGAAATGAATATTTATGATCAGTGGGGTACGTTGATTTATAAAACGGATGGATCGAAACCTATATGGGATGGTTTAAGCAACGGTGAATTGGTAGCAAACGGCACTTATGTTTATCGAATTAAATTAACGCTTGATAATGTGGAAGACAAAGTGTTAACAGGAGCAATAACAGTGATAAAATGAACGTAACAAAAAACATAGTATTTCTACTTTTATGTTCAGCAAATTTTTTGTTTGCTCAGGACGCTCATTATTCACAAGTGGTTAATACACCGGTTTATCATAATCCGGCTGCTGTCGGACATAATGTCGAGAATATCAGGCTTACAGCAATTTATCGAAATCAATGGAGTGGTTTACCTACTCCATTTACTACACAAGGATTTTATTTTGATAAACAAGTAAGCAAGGTTGGGTTTGGTTTAGGTATAACAAGAAACAGTGCGGGGCCAACCGGTATTACTAAATTAAACTTTGGCGGATCTCTTTCTTATCGTCAGACATTCGGTTCTCACCAGGTGGCAGCAGGCATTTATATTGGGTTGCTTCAAAAAAGTTTTGATCCATCAAAAATGACTTTCGACAATCAATACAATCCTGATGCTGGGTATGATCCAAATGCTTCAAGCGGAGAAACATTCTCGTACACAAAAGTTACAAGGCCCGATGCAGGTGCAGGTTTATTTTGGACCAGAGGATCGCAACAAAAAGAAATTCGATTTAAACCATTTGCAGGAATTGCAGTTGCACACATCAATCAACCAAAAGAAGTTTTAATTATTGAAGAAAACAAAACATACCTTAAAAAAACAGTTCAAGCGGGAGCCGGATATATGTTAAAAGAAGATGTTGAGTTAACGCCATCAGTAATGTACTCAACACAACAATTTTCGCACGAGTTACATACCGGAGTTAAAGGCAGTATCCTGTTAGAAAATCGAAACAAAGTGGAGGCAGGAGTTTATCATCGAATGCAAGAAGCATGGATTCTTTATGCAGGCTATCAATGGAACAGCTTAATGGTGGGTATGAGCTATGATATTGGAACATCACAAATTAATAACGGCAATTCATTCGAATTATCATTGACCTATATTCCAAAAGCAAAAGAGAAACGAGTAGCCAGTGTTAATCGTTCAAAAGATCAACCGGAAAAACTTCCGCCAGCAAAAACAAAATTGCCCGACCGTGACAATGATGGCATTGCAGACGCAGTGGACAAGTGTCCGGATGTTTCAGGAATAATGGCATTGAAAGGTTGCCCTGAAAAAGCAAAGGATGCAAAGGATTTTAAAACAACACCAAAACAAGTTGTTACAGATAAATCAAAAGCGATGGCTGCAGAAAAAACAACAGCGTCTAAAAATACTGATACCGATGGCGATGGAATTCCAGACCTGACGGATGCATGCCCATATATTAAAGGTGGAGTAAAAACAAATGGTTGTCCAGATTCGGATGATGACGGTATTATTGACAGCAATGATAAGTGCCCGATGGAAGCAGGTACAACAGCCAACAAAGGTTGTCCTGATAAAAATGAAAGTACGGCAAGCAAAACAAAAAACATTGAATTTGAAACAGGCGAATCAGTGATTAAAGGTTTTGATGTGATTGACATCTTGGAACCGGCATCAGATAAGCTGTATGAAGATAAATCCACCATAATTATCGTTACAGGCCATACCGACAGTGAAGGTGATGCAATGGCAAACATGGTGCTTTCACAAAACAGAGCAGATGCCGTTAAAGAATATTTAGTCAAACATGGTGTTTCATCCGATCGTATTAAAACTATTGCTTATGGTGAAACAATGCCGCTGATGAGTAATGAAACTGAAGAAGGAAAAACTCATAACAGAAGAGCCGAGATAAATATTATTAAGCAATAAACCGGACTATTTATTCTTTCAATAAATCAGTTCTCCTATTTTATTGAATGACAATTAATAGTATGTATTAGTTTTTCAAATGCTAATTGCAGGAATTATTTAATTTACATTTGCCGCGTAAATTCATTCTTATGCGAAAATATTTCTGTACCATTATTTCAGTACTTGTTTTTTTCTCAAACGTCAATGCACAATCGAACGATAGTCTCAACATTCGAAAAATTTATAATGAAGCATTAACAAGCGGCAAGGCTTATGGCTGGTTAGACTATTTATGCAATAGCATTGGTTCTCGACTTTCCGGTTCTGCACAAGCAGAACTAGCTGTTAATTATGTGAAAAAAGAATTAGACCAACTAAAATTTGACCGTGTGTTTTTGCAGGATGTGATGGTGCCACATTGGGTGCGCGGTGAAAAAGGAAACGCGTTTTACAAACCCACTACTGCAGGTGCTTTGTTACCGGTTAGCATCACAGCCTTAGGAATGAGCATTGCAACACCGCAAGGAGGATTGTTTGGTCCTGTGGTTGAAATAAAAAACTTTGATGAGTTAGCTGTAAAAGGCCGAAAAGAAATAGCGGGTAAAATTGTTTTCTTTAACTATCCTATGGATCCAACTTTTTACAACACATTTCGTGCTTATGGAGAAGCAGCAAAATATCGTTGGTCTGCTGCAGCACGTGCAGGATATTATGGTGCAAAAGGAGTAGTGGTGCGTTCGATGACTTTGGCAACTGACGATTTTCCTCATACAGGAAGTATGGGTTATTCCGATTCTGTTCAAAAAATTCCGGCTTGCGCCATCAGCACTATAGGAGCCAATGAACTAAGTGATGCAATAAAAATGTATCCACAACTGCAATTCTTCTTCAAGCAATCATGCGAGATGAAGGATAGTGTTTTATCGCATAATGTAGTCGGTGAAATAAAAGGAAGCGAACATCCTGAGGAAATAATTATTGTTGGCGGACATCTTGATTCATGGGATCTTGGAAAGGGAGCTCATGATGATGGTGCAGGCGTGGTGCAAAGCATGGAAGTATTAAATTTATTTAAAGCGCTAAACATAAAGCCTAAGCGCACTATTCGTTGCGTAGCATTTATGAATGAAGAGAATGGCGGAAGGGGTGGTGCCAAGTATGCGGAGCTGGCTAAACAAAATAATGAAAACACCATTGCTGCTATTGAAACAGATGGAGGAGGAACGAGTCCGAGAGGATTTTCATTTAAAGGAGACTCGATGCAGATAGAGAAAATATTTTCGAAGAAATATTTGTTTGAACAATATGGTTTGCATGTGTGGATGCATGGATATGGAGGAGCGGATATTGATCACCTCGAAAAACAAGGAACACTCTTAATTGGCCTTTCACCGGATTCGCAACGATACTTCGATTATCACCATGCAGCAAGTGATACATTTGATAAAGTTAATAAGCGCGAATTGGAATTAGGTGCGGCTAGCATTGCTGCCTTGGTTTATTTGATTTCTGAGTACGGATTGAAATAAACTAAAATTTAACTGGTTCAAAGATTAATGCTGCTGGCGCACAACTCTCAATTTGATTTAAGAATTTTTTTTCGAAAAATATTTCCCTGTGTTATCTCTAGCATTTAACAAATACATTCCTGCTGAAAACCAATTTACATCTATCATTAATTTTTGATCGGATAATTAATAATTACTTATCAGTTTCTCGTAACTTTTATATGGGTTAGTGGGGTTCCTAAATCATTTTTTTTGATAATTCAAGAAAAATTTAGCAATACTTATCATATCTTTTTACATGAAATTGAACCTAGATAATTGCTCACAGTAGCTGAACATTAACCAAAATCGAATCGGATAGTTTTGTATTTTTAAACATAAGTTAACAAATCTTTATATATAAACTTGTTTACTTTTGAATTTCATAGATGTAAAAATGGAACAATACGCACCCAAAATCTCAGCTTATCAACAACGATATATTGATTTAGTTAAATCAGATAATATTTTATTGGAATTAAAAAATCAGAATAAGGAATTCCTGGATTACTTGGCTAAGTTCAATGAACAACAAGGTAATTATTCATATGGAGAGGGAAAGTGGACAATCAAGGAAGTTCTTGGACACATGGCAGACACAGAAAGAATTTTTGCTTACCGGGTTTTACGTTTTGCACGAAAAGATAAAACTGAATTGTCGGGATTTGAACAGGATGATTATGTTGCTGCTACTAATTTTAACAACCGAACTTTAGCATCAATGATAAATGAGCTATCATTAATTCGCGCTTCCAACATTTTATTGTTCGAATCATTTACAGCTGATGAACATAATCGTAGCGGCACTACACCGGATAATTTTTATACTGTAAAATCTTTACTTTATATAATTGCAGGTCACGAAAAACATCATTGGAATGTATTGCTTGAAAAATATGCCATTGCTATTTAATGCAACAATTGTTGCATTGTAGTGTTAAATTCTTTTTTATAGATTTCAAATTCTTTCTGTGTCTGCCATGTGTCCAAGAACTTCCTTGATTGTCCACTTTCCCTCTCCATATGAATAATTACCTTGTTGTTCATTGAACTTAGCCAAGTA
>JANNXV010000051.1:0-1776 GCA_031409815.1 Bacteroidota bacterium | reverse complement strand
CGGTTTCTCTGATTTGACCTGAGATTGAATCCGTCCAAATGAGGCTATCTAATGGCGATACACCTGTTCCGGTTGCAGTTAAATTAACAATTCCCTGACCACACACATTAGCACCAAGACAGGCCGGAGCGGGTGGCGATGGATTAACCACCACTGTTACATTAGCGGTAGCTACACAAGAAATAGTGGTATTAGTTACCGTTACAGTAAACACGGTAGTACCGCCAACCTGAGGAGTGAAAACCGGGTTTTTAATACTTGCATTGTTTAAACCTGTTGCTGGAGACCAAGAATATGTATAAATATCACCGGGTGTAACCGGGCCTGAATCGTTAACATTTAAATTGGTAAACCCAAATGCATTAATCGCGATATTGGGATTTGCTGAAGCAATAAAAGTTTGTTCATCCTGATAGCTGGTTCCAACATTAATGGTGGTTATTCCAAATGAATTTACAACGGTAATATTCCATGTTACAATGCGGTTTGCTGGGCTCGCAGCCGGTATCTGACCCACCCAGGTATCGCCTGAAGGATTGGTCATAGCTATAGAACCAGGAGTGCCATTATTATAATTGAGTGTTACGCTATTGAGTGAACCAATGGTTGGAACAACAGTAGCACTTATATTATGGGCTGTTACAAGGCAGGTACCACGACCGAAAGTAACATTGGTAATTTTAGGACTTGCCGGAGCACCATCAATTTCATCAGCACCCAAATCAGGTGCTGTGGCACCACCATTTACTGAACCGGCCGGTCCAGGTCTCACCTGATTATCTATATCAACAAGTATTCCTGTTCCGCTTACACCGTTCGATTCCAAAGCGGTGGGTGCAGCACCCATATTAAGATGTAAATCACAAGGGCTAACAAATGTTATCGGTAAACCAGTGTAACTATTTACATCACCCGCTGAAGCGGCTTTCCATCCGGCAAATGCCTGATCGCCTGACCAATATCCAACAGTACCGGAATTAGCGGTGTTAAGCACATTATAATTGGAAGCACCTGCTCCCCAACCTGTGGCACTGGAAGTGGCAAGACCTAAATCATTGGCTATTGCATAATGCTTGCCTGAACCTCCTGTTCTGTTATTCACTAAAATATTATTAAGAATAATCAATGGATTGCCATTATTTGTTGCCACAGTAAAGTTTCTTCTTAATATACCGCATGAAGGATTAGCGCCACTTGTCACTGTTCCCTCAATATCAATTGTATTATTAATTATATTAATTACTGGGTTCAAAACTCCTGCACCCTGAAAAAATCCATTCTGCCATATACCGAAAAACATAGTGTTTGTGGCTTGACCAGTGCCGAGAGCAATCATGTTATTGGAAATTTCGTGATAAAGTGTTTGACCTGAGATCAAACCTAATTGACGAATAACCACTCCAGCTACTGTCGGTGAAGTAGTTAAAGTTGGAACAACTGAACCCACACCTGTTGAAAGATTTGATAAATCACAAATCTTGTTTCTTGTACAAATAAAAGATGTCATTTGTGTACAGCTAATACCAACAAGATGATTCAGAAACGCTCCTGTATTTCTAAGTGAAATATTGTTGATTGTATTATCTGAAATAATTGCATTGGCAATTTGGCCAAAACTATTGACCACATGAATACCATTAATAGCTTCCAATGCACCAGCAAGCGTAGTATTTGTACTAAATGATGAAAGGTTGGTTATAGTATTTGATGAGATTGTTAAATTATCAGCTGCAGAATTACTCATAATCCCTCTTATCAGAGCACTGCTAGAACTAG
>JANNXV010000050.1:0-12618 GCA_031409815.1 Bacteroidota bacterium | reverse complement strand
CAGAAAACCGGACTTTACACCGAACGCAGATATGAATTAGACGCATTCAAAATAAATGGGACCCGCGCTGAGAAAGTTCAATTGTTACCCTTCTTATTGCTAAAAAAGTATGCAGTATTTAATAAACTACTTCCATTTACTTGTTATAATGAACCTTTCTACCATTTCACACCAGAATTATCAAGCCTTCGGAATAACACCTATATCAATGGTTACTGGCAAAGTGAAAAATATTTTTCAGAAAACGAAAAGCAAATTCGTGATGATTTCCAATTTGCCGATCCTTTAACTGATGAGAACAATGTATATGCAGAACAAATAAGAAATTCTAATGCGGTTGCTATTCATATCAGGCGTGGCGATTATGTTTCAAATCAATTAATCAATGCTACACACGGAACCTGTTCAATTGAATATTATCAAAAAGCCATCACACTGCTAACAAGCAAATCAAATGATTTAAGTTTTTTCTTTTTCTCTGATGATACAAACTGGGCAATTGAAAATTTTCAATCGCTGGAAAACAGCTTTTTTATAACCCATAACAAAAATAAAAACAGTAAATATGATATGCACCTAATGAGTTTGTGCAATCATTTTATTATTGCAAACAGCTCATTTAGCTGGTGGGGAGCTTGGCTGGGAACGCAAAAAAATAAAATGGTTATTGCGCCCGAAAAATGGTTGAATACAACTCTCCATAATACGAATGATGTAATACCTTCAGCCTGGATAAAATTATGAGCGAACCAATTATCAGGGTAGAAAATCTCAGTAAAAGTTATGTGTTAAAACATCAACAACAAGAGCGTTATGTAGCCTTACGGGATGTTATTTCCAACAAAGCGAAAAACATTTTTTCGAAATCGTCCTTGCTCCCTACTCCAACCTCCGAACTCTTTTATGCTTTAAAGGGCATTAATTTTGAAGTTAATAAAAGCGATCGTGTTGGAATAATTGGAAGAAACGGTGCAGGAAAATCTACACTATTAAAAATATTAAGTCGCATTACAGAGCCAACAACGGGCACAATAACTATTGATGGAAGAGTTGCAAGTTTATTGGAAGTTGGAACAGGTTTTCACCCCGAATTAACCGGTCGAGAAAATATTTTTTTGAATGGAGCTATACTAGGCATGAGCAAAGCCGAAATAAAAAGTAAGTTTGATGAGATTGTTGCTTTTGCTGAAGTAGAAAAATTTCTTGACACTCCCGTTAAACGATATTCGTCAGGCATGTATGTTCGACTAGCGTTTGCAGTAGCAGCCCATCTGGAACCGGAGATTTTAATTGTAGATGAAGTGTTAGCTGTTGGAGACGCACAGTTCCAGAAAAAATGTCTTGGCAAAATGGAAGACGTTAGCAAAAATGACGGGCGAACCTTACTGTTTGTTAGTCATAACATGGCAGCCATACAAAACTTATGCGATAAAGTAATATTTCTTGAAAAAGGACAAATACAATTTATCGGACCGGCTGACGATGCCATTAAAATTTATCTTCAAAAGTCATTAGCTATTCAAGGTGTTAGTTTGGTCGACAGAAAAGACAGATCTGGAAATGGCGCTATTCGTTTTGAATCTGTACAACTGAAAGACGAAAATCAAAATGTTTTGCAAGCGTTGCATTGCGGCAGTAAAGGCATTATTAGTATTCAATATAGTATAGCAAAAAATGCATTGCTAAAAAATTTCAATGTTGCCTTAGGTGTTGATGATAATATGGGGCAGCGAGTGACTCATTTTAGCAACGAAGTAACTAATCAGGTATTTGATAGTGTTGTTGCGCAATGTGTCGAAATTCATATCGACAAAGTTCCCTTTAAAGAAGGAAGATATACATTCACATTATTCTCAACGGTAAATGGCGAAATAGCTGATTATATTTTGGAAGCCGGTTCATTCGAGGTAGAATCGGGTGACTTTTTTAATACGGGCAAATTACCACCAGAAGGTCAGGGAAGTTTTTATGTAAACCACAAGTTCTTAATTAAAGATTGATGATGATAAAAGAGTTTATCTTAATGCTCCGAAACATAAGGAACTTTCAATCGCAAGGAGCAAATCTTGGTCAGATTAAATACCTTTCACAATGGAAAAATTCCTTAAGGCCTAACGCATCGTCAGTAGTTGATGAACAACCTTGGATAACCTTTAAAGCAATGGATTTTCTAAAAGGAAACATTGATAGACAAACAAAGGTTTTTGAATATGGCGGTGGAGGTTCTACGTTATTTTGGTTAAAATATGTTTCGGAAGTAATAACGGTTGAACATGATGAAAAATGGTTTGAAATTCTGTCTCAAATAATAGCAGAGAAAAAAATCAAGTCATGGAAAGGAAATTTAATTCTACCTGACAATAAAACATATGTGGAGAACCCTATACCCTCAAATCCTCTTCACTATTCATCAAAAGACCAGAACTCAGCTGGTAAAAATTTCTACAATTATGCAGCTGCAATTGACCAGTACCCTAATAAATATTTTGATGTTGTATTAGTAGATGGTCGTTCTCGTCCATCTTGTATGTTACATGCAATTCCAAAATTAAAAGTCAACGGATATTTGATTCTCGATAATTCTAATCGTGATTATTACTTGGCCTATTTTTCTGATATAATAAAAATCAATTTTGTTGTAGAAATTAATGGTTATGGCCCTTGCCCCTATTTACCAGAGTTTACTCAAACAACCATTTGGAAAAAAGTTAAAGAATGAAATTAGCTCCAATTGTATTATTTACTTATAACCGTCCGGTACTCACAAAATCAACACTTGAAAGTTTGTATCAAAATAAATTGGCAACCGAATCAGAACTCTTTATCTATGTTGATGGACCAAAGCAAGACGCAACACAAAAACAAATTGATAATAACAATGAAGTACGAAAGGTAATACGAGAAAAAAACTGGTGTAAGTCTGTTAAAATTATTGAATCGTCAGAAAACAATGGCCTTGCCAAATCCATTATTAAAGGAGTTACCGATATTGTAAATCAATATGGAAAAGTAATAGTGATTGAAGACGATGTGCTTTTGTCACCACACTTTTTAAATTTTATGAACGATTCGCTTACACTCTATAATGACAACAACAAGGTATTAAGCATCGGTTCGTGGAGCTATTTTTGCCCTCCTGAAAAAATTAATAGCAGCACCTATTTTTTTAGATTTCCTGACTGTAAAGGCTGGGCCACCTGGGATAGGGCCTGGAAATTATTTGAACCTGACCCAAATGTGGCTTTTCGAAAATTAAAAAACTTGAATAAGCTAAATGATTTTAATGCAGGGCTACCTTTCCCCTATTTCACCAATATGTTAAAAGATCAAATAGCTGGAAAAATCAATAGCTGGGCGATAAGGTGGACTGCTACTGCAATTATTTATGACAAACTAAGTTTATTTCCTGCTCAAACGCTTTCAAAAGACATTGGCTTTGTAGAAGATGCAACTCATGAATCATCAACAGAAGATTACAATAAGGAATTAATAATAAATTTAAACCCTATTATTTTAAAAACAGAAGAAGTAATTGAAAATACAATAGCGGTTGGAGAATGGAAATCATTTTATCTCCGGCATTTCATTCCACCACTTACTTTAGAACGTAGTATTCGTGAAGGAATCAAAATGTTTGTTCCAGACAAATTCATTCAAATCTATCGCGACATCAGATACAAAAAGTAAGTATAAAATTGACTACAAAAGAAATTAATACATCAGAAATGATAATAGGAATAGAAAAATACTCGATTCACAATTCGACTAAACGCCAATAATTAATAAGACTTATAAATTATGTCATTAATACAAAGTGCAAAACTTGGCTTGTATGATTTTTACAATCAACAACGCAAGAAATACCATAAATCTTATTATGGAAATTGTGCCGTATTACTATATCACCGTGTAATTGAATTAAAGAACGATCCACAACTGCTAAGTGTAAGTCCAGACAATTTTGATCAGCAACTTAAATTTTTAAAAAGCCGTTACCCTGTTTTAACAATAGAGGAATTAAAGTATCATGTGGAAAAGCAAAAAAAAATACCTAACAACTCAATAGCGATAACCTTTGATGACGGCTATGCTGACAATTACTTAGAAGCTTTGCCCTTACTTGAAAAAAATCAAACACAAGCATTATTTTATATTGCAACTGGAACATTAAACACTCCAAATGAATATTGGTGGGATGCAATAGAAAGGATAATACTATTGAATAGTAATGTCTCTGCACAAAAAGAAATTCAAGTAGGCAGAGAAATTTTTGACTTAGATATTAAATCAAAAGAAAAGCGTTTTAGATTATACACTAAACTTTTGCCACTATTAAGGCGAATGGACTCTGCTAAACGCGAGCATAAAATCAATGAACTAGCTACAGCCTTTAATAGTTTAGAACCACGTGAGTCACATAGAGCTTTAACTTTTGACGAATTAAAAAAACTACACGCCTCTAAGTCTGCTATAATTGGAGCGCATACTCACCTACATCCTTCATTAGGTGCATTAACTCATGATCAACAATTGCAAGAAATAAAAACTTCAAAAACTATTCTTGAACAGGAACTAAGAAACAAAATTATTCACTTCTCCTTTCCTTTTGGAACACGAGCTGATTTTAATGCTGACACGTTGGCAATTTGTAAAGAATTAGAATTTGAGATGGTTGCAGCCAACTATCCTTACATTGTTCATAGTCATTCTCCAATATTTCAATTCCCTCGTTTCCTTGTACGAAACTGGGATATTGATACTTTTAAAAGAGAGATTAAACACTTTTTAAATTAATGTTGAAAGTGGTTCACATAAATCACAGCGATTTTGGTGGAGCCGCCATTGCTGCAGTAAGATTGCATAAAGGAATGCTTGCATCCGGATTGCAATCGAAAATTCTAACCTATGTAAAAACACGCAACGATTTTCCTGAGCATTATTTACTAAATGAAATTACTTGTTCGTCATATCCTGCATTAACAAAATTGAAATTGCTATTGAAGCGTGGATTAAGAAAATTAAAATTAATTAAGGATTATGAGAAAACGCATTTAGCTAACCGTCCATCAGGATTTGAGCTATTTACTTTTCCATTTCCGGATTTTGATATTAGCAATCATCCGCAAATTAAAGAGGCGGATATTGTACACTTGCATTGGGTAGCTCGTGACTTTATTGATTACCATCTATTTTTTACAAACAAGAACAAAAAGATTGTATGGACCTTTCACGATATGAATCCCTTTACAGGCGGCTGTCATCATGCTGATGATTGCATTGGATTTCAAAACAATTGCTTTCCTTGTCCTCAATTAAAAAACACCATTGACGAAAAAATGGCAAACAAGGTTTTAAGCATTAAAACCGTAGCCCTTCAATCTTATCCAACAAGCAACTTAGTAGTTGTAACACCTTCAAACTGGTTGAAGTTGTTGGCAGCTAAAAGCATAGTATTTAAAAATTTTAAGGTTAAGAATATTCCTAATTGTGTAGATAGCACAATTTTTAAACCTTCGGCAAAAAAGGAAACAAGGGACTTGTTAAATCTTCCGGTAAATGTCAAAATTATTTTATTTACTTCACTTGATATCAACAACCCACGAAAAGGGATGAGTCAATTAACTGAAGCAATAAAAAAAATAAAACTCAAAGATGAAATTGTAATATGCACTTTAGGGCATAATAGAAACAATGATTTCCCAAATTCAATTTCATTAGGATATATTAAAGATGAGCAACAATTAGCTACAATTTATAGTGCTGCAGATGTATTTGTACTTCCTTCTTTAGCTGAAAACTATCCCAATTCAATTTGTGAATCTTTACTCTGTGGTACTCCAGTAGTTGCTTATCGCACAGGAGGAATTCCAGAACAAATAACTGAACAAAATGGAATAATGGTTCCTATAGGATCCATCACCGAATTAGCTCAGGCCATTGAGAAAGTATTAAATCGCCCTGAGATGTACAACTCGGAGAAAATTCATCAAGCAGCTAAAAATCTGTTTTCGAATGATGTTGTGATACCTGAATATGAAAAAATCTACTTACAATTAATTAATCAAGTAAATTGAACTTCAAACTTTCCATCATTACCATTAATTTTAATGATGCTCATGGGCTAGAAAAAACTATTCAGAGTGTAATTAATCAAACATTTATCGATTATGAATTTATTATAATCGATGGAGGGTCAACAGATGGAAGTATTGAAACTATAAAAAAGCATAATTATAGAATTGCATATTGGTGTAGCGAAAAGGACAATGGAATATATGATGCGCAAAATAAGGGAATTTCAAAAGCTACGGGTGAATATTGTCTTTTTTTAAACTCCGGTGACTACCTTTATGACAATAATGTTTTGCTAAATGTGTTTGACACGAGCCCTGTTGATGATATTGTGTACGGAGATATTATCTATCACGAAAATGGTTCAACTGACAGAAGAAGAATTTTCCCCGATCATTTATCAAAACATTTTCTTCTTACAGATGTAATCGGCCATCAGGTTCAGTTTATTAAACGCAAAGTATTTGAACAATACGGCATTTATGATACTCAATATAAGATTGTTGCTGATTACGAAATTTTTATAAGGGCAGTTATTAAACACAAAATTTCAATTAAACATATTTCAATTTTTATATCGGTTTTTGATTTGTCAGGGTTAAGTTCCAATCAAGAACAAGTAAAAAAGATAAATCAAGAAAGAGCTATTGTACATCGCATGTATTTTTCAAAATCATTGGTCTTCTTATATTATACTTATAGTTCCATTCTGCAATCCGGAATTTATAAATCTAAACTAGTAGCAATACCAGTTAATTTTATCCGCAATTTTCTCTTTAAATTGATTAAGACAGAATCGAATAAATGAAAAAAGTTTCTGTCATCATAGCCACCTATAATTATGGCAAATATATTTTAGCCGCATTAAAATCATTGCAAGAACAGGTATACAAAAACTGGGAATGCATTATTGTTGATGACGGATCAACGGATAATACAAATGAGATTATTGATGACTTTATAAAAAATGACGACAGAATAAAATACCATTATCAAAAAAATGCAGGACCCACTTTTGCCCGTAATAATGGAATTAGTATATCAACAGGGGATTATATACTATTTTTAGATGCTGACGATTTATTGGAATCAAATAAAATAAAATCGCATGTAGAAGTGTTGGAACAAAACTTGAACGTTGATATTGCTTATGGAGATGTTAGATATTTTGACGAAAATCGACCTGGAGAATTACTATTTTCGCTGAAGCCCGAAAACAAACCTTGGACCACAAAGTACTCGGGTCCGGGAAAAACACTTGAAGATTTGGTGATTAAACAAAACATCATGGTAACCAGTTCACCATTAATCAGGAAAGAAGTACTCATGCAAGCGGGAGGCTTTGACCCTAAACTTTTCAAATTAGAAGATTGGGAATTATTTCAAAGATGGGCCATTCGAGATTATTATTTTCAATTTGTTAACGCACCACAATCACTTGTTTTAATGAGAGCTCATGCTACTAGTTTCAGTTATGACAAGAAAGGTATGCGAGTTTATTTTTTACCAATATTGGAAAAACATTTTTCAGGGAGTAAACTAAATTTTAAAAACAAATTACATGTCGGCTTACGAATGATTGAAGAATATAGCGATCTTACTATTTCATTGCTAGCTGATAAAACCTATCCTCCGAAACACTATTACAGAGCATATCAATATATTTTACCATTGCTTGCTATCGCATTTATTCCATTCTATCTGACTATTAAACTATTCAGATTTATACGCAATGTCATCATTAATGGAAAAGATTAGACCGGAAGTAAGTATTATCATTGTTAACTACAATACTAAAGAAATGCTTCTCAAATGCATTTCAACTGTTTTTCAATTTTGCAAAACTCCATTCGAAATTATTTTAATCGACAATAATTCAACAGATAATAGTATTGAAGCTGTAAAAAGTTTATTTAGCGAGGTTATTACTATCGAGAATAAATACAATGCAGGTTTTCCAAAAGCTAATAATCAGGGAATTCAAATTGCTCGTGGAAACTACATTCTATTGCTCAATCCTGATACTGAATTACTGACTGATTCCATATCTGAATTAATAAATTATCTTAAGAATAACAGCGATGTTCATCTTTTGGCACCCCAATTATTAAACACCGATTTGAGTATTCAATACTCCATTCAACAATTTGTTACAGTAAAAGAAATTATCGCTGAGACCTTTTTTCTTCACCACTTATATAAAGGCCGAAAGTCTTATTTTAAAAACGATATTACTAAGCCCATTAATGTAGAAGCATTATCAGGTGCATTTATGCTCATGCATAAAAATGTGATCAACAAAGTCGGAATGCTGGACGAAGATCTTTTTTGGACTGAAGACATGGAATTTTGTTATCGCGCTTATAGGAATAATTTAAAAACTGTGTACTATCCAAATACTTCAATTATTCATCATGGAAGTGTAAGTGGCAAAAAGAATCTGAATATTATGATCAGCAATCAAATTCTTTCTAAAATTACGTTCTTTAAGAAAAACCATTCGAATATGTCATTTCAAGCAGTTAAGTTTTTTAGATTGCTGCATATTCAATCGCGCATCCTACTATTTAAAATTCTTTCTATAGTTGCCAATAACAGCTATAAAGAAAAAGAATTAGCCTATAAATTTACTCTTGTTCAATTTAATAACGGAAAGTATTAATTGAAAACAACACAGGTTTTATTTATTGTTATAAATTACTTTAACGAAAAGGAAGTAATAGAATTCAGCAATCATCTTGCCAATCAAAAATTCAATAACTACGAGTTACTAATCGTTAATAATGGTTCGAAAAATCACAACCTTTTATTTGAAGCAAAAAGAAATAGTGAAAAGTTAAAATTAATTCAGCCCGATAAAAATCTTGGCTATTTGCAAGGAGCCAATTTCGCTTTAACATCTTGGTTAGATGACAACCCAAATTTGCCTGAATTTGTAATACTCTGCAATACAGATATAGCGTTTGAAGACAACAACTTTTTTAATGATTTATTTACAACAACCGGGGAAATAATTGGTCCAAGTATTTTTTCATCACGAAGCAAGAACTATCAAAACCCCTACTATCAAAACCGTATTTCAGTTAAAAAACTAAATTTTCTTTCATTGATTTACAGCTTCTATCCGTTCTATATACTTTATCAAACGATTGCAATCATTAAGGCATTCATTAAACAAAGTAATTCTGAAGAACAACAAAATCAACAACAAGTTTATGCCGTGCATGGCTCGTTTATGATATTTAGAAACAACTACTTTATAAATGGCGGAAATTTTAATTACGGCTCCTTCCTTTATGGTGAAGAACTATTTATTGCTGAAACCGCCTTGCAAAATAATTTACAAGTAATTTACAACCCCTTACTCAAAATCATTCATCATGAACATAGTACAACCGGTACCTATAAAAAACCTGCCCATATTAAATTTATGAAACAATCTATTGACTGGATTCGAAATACTTATTTTATAAAATGATAGAGAATAGGCCTTTCGTTTCCTTAATTATTCCTTGTCGAAACGAGCAAAATTATATTGCTACAGTTCTTGAAAATATATTGAATCAAGACTATCCTGGCAACTGTATGGAAGTTTTTGTTGTTGATGGACACAGTAACGATCAAACAAAAATAATTGCTATAAGTTACAGTAACAAACTCTACAGTTTAAAAATACTCGACAATCCTGATAGGATTGTACCCTATGCTTTAAATCTGGCGATTAAGCAATCTAAAGGTGATTACATTATTCGTATAGATGCTCATACAGAATATGCAAAAGATTATGTGAGTATGATTATTAAGACTTTTCAGAAAACGAATGCGGATATTGTTGGTGGTCCTATGCGAGCAACAGGTAAATCAGATTTTCAAAAAGCTGTTGCTTATTGTACTTCAACAAAAATGGGAGTTGGTGATAGTCAGTTTCACAACGAAGATTATGAAGGTTTTGTTGATAGCGTGTATCTGGGTGCTTGGAAACGGGAACTATTTAATGAGGTAGGACTTTTCGATGAACGCATGAAACGAAATCAAGATGACGAGTTTCATTATCGCGCTAAAAGTAAAGGGAAAAAAATTTATTTAAATCCCGAAATACGTTCTATCTATTATCCACGCTCAACTGTAAATAAATTATTTAGTCAATACTATCAATATGGACTATACAAACCACTCGTTTTACAAAAAGTAAAAAGCGAAATCAAATTACGGCATCTAATACCATCAGGATTTGTAATCTACCTTATCGTAGCAATAGTTTTGCTATTTAACAAAATAGTCCTCTCAATTGTTCCACTTTTACTCTACTTGATTTTGAGTTTATATTTTAGTGCCGTAAACAAATTATCTATAAAATCTAAATTTTATTGCACTATCATCTATCCTACTCTACATATCAGTTATGGAACTGGCTTTATAATGGGTATTTTTAAAAAGTAAATCGAAAAGCATGGAGCGCAAAGTTAAAATTGGCAAACATTCATTCTCTGATTTATTGTTAAAGCTTATTGTATTTACATTGCCTTTTTATCAGAAGGCTAGTATCATTGCAATTATCTTATTAGTAGTAATTTGGATACTGGAAAAAAAATATTTAATACTGATTTCAGGACTGAAAAGGCATTCCGTTATTCTTCTATTAATGATTTATTTTTTCGTCCATTTTATTGGCTTACTTTGGTCTGACAACATGAAATACGGATGGAGTGACATAGAAACCAAACTCAGCTTCTTTATCCTACCTATGGTTTTTGCCACGCTTACCATTTCTTCCGATTTAAAAGACAAAATCAAAAGTTCGTTTATTGCAGGCAATATATTAGCTTGCTTTTATTGTATTATTTCTTCCACCATATTCTATATTCAAACTGGCGATCAAACAGTATTTTTTTACACCTCACTTTCTAAATTTATCCATACCACCTATTTTACCTTTTATCTAAATCTTGCACTTATTTTTTTGATTGAAGCTACCATTAAAAACTGGAAAAATAGTTCTGTAATTAAAAAATCCGGTTTAGCGATGGCTCATCTTTTTATAGTCGTTATGATTATTTCATTATCAGCAAGAATGGCTATAGCAGTAAGCCTTGTAACAATATTAGTTTATTGCATTTCGCAAATCGTAAAATTCAGAAAGGGAATTTTCATTTTGCTCAGTTCATTAGTTGTCTCGTTGATTTTAAACTTTGCCATAACACATCTTTATAATCGATATACTCAGGTGGAAGAAACTGTTCAGCTTTACAACAATACAACAAACGAAAAAGCAAATCCAAACATAACAACTGAAACATACAATAGCACCTCTTCACGAATTGAATTGTGGAAAGAAGCATTCCAGGTGATTCAACGTAATTGGCTAATTGGTGTTGGCACAGGAGATATTAAAGATGAATTAATGAAAGAATACGCAAACAACCACTTTGAATACGGAATTGAAAAAAATTATAACCCACACAATCAATATCTGCACACTGGCGTTGTGCTTGGTGTTGTTGGACTTATGCTACTTCTTTGTTGTTTA
Organism: Bacteroidota bacterium; assembly: GCA_031409815.1. GTDB lineage: Bacteria > Bacteroidota > Bacteroidia > AKYH767-A > OLB10 > JANLUX01. The sequence continues at coordinate 1,019 of JANNXV010000050.1, read as the reverse complement.
CTCATACCTTTGTATGCTGCATTTCAAAAACAAAACTGGATCCATATCTGTTTTATACTATTAATTATGCTAAATGCATTAACTGAATCAATTTTAGAAGTACAAAGTGGCATTATTTTCTTTGCTATATTCTATTCATTATTCGTTACAGATAATCAACAAACTGATAAAAACTATATACTTCGCACCCAATGATTCCTTTTTCACCACCACATATTGATGATAAAATAATTGATGCAGTTACAGCTGTTTTACGAAGCGGCTGGATAACTACCGGGCCTAAAACTAAGTTATTCGAAAAAAACATAACAGCCTACTGTGGTAACAAATCTACTCTCTGTTTAAACTCAGCCACTGCAGGACTTGAAATTATGCTACGATGGTTTGGTGTAGGTGAAGGCGATGAAGTGATATTGCCAGCTTATACCTATAGTGCCACAGCCAATGTAGTGATTCATACCGGAGCCAAACCTGTTTTTGTTGACGTAAATGCGGATGATTTTAATATCAACCCTAACACTGTGGCAAAGGCGATTAATGCCAACACAAAAGTGATTATGCCTGTTGATTTTGGCGGCTTTCCATGCGACTATAAAGCATTAAACAAATTGGTTGAAGCTGAGCGTTCAAAATTTATTGCAAAAGGAGAGATTCAAAAATTACTGGGACGAATATTAATTCTTAGCGATTCAGCGCATTCATTTGGGGCTAAGCAAGGAGAACTAAAAACAGGTAATCTAACTGATGTGTCAGTTTTTTCATTTCACGCAGTTAAGAATCTAACTACTGGTGAAGGCGGTGCCATTGCTTTAAACTTACCTGCTCCATTTGACAACGATGAGATCTATAAATATTTATGTGTTTTAACGTTACATGGTCAAAACAAGGATGCACTTGCTAAAATGCAAAAAGGAAATTGGAGATATGATATTGTTGAGGCAGGTTATAAATGCAACATGACAGATATAAATGCAGCTATTGGGTTGGTTGAACTGGAGCGTTATGATGAAGACACTTTA
>JANNXV010000049.1:0-12218 GCA_031409815.1 Bacteroidota bacterium | reverse complement strand
CAGGAAGATGATAGTATTGATATCATTGGACTTACTTCTTTTGCTCCTGGTGTTCCATTAACCATGGTTTTCAACCATAAAGATGGCAGCAGCGATACCATTAAAGTAAATCACAGTTACAATCAACAACAAATTGAATGGTTTAAAGCCGGTGGTGCTTTAAATATCATCCGTAGTCAGATTAGCGCTTAAACTTTTTTAACGTCATTGCAAGGAACGAAGCAATCCAACTCTAAAGAAGGATTGCTTCGTTTCTAGTAGTGACGAAAGCCTTGCATGAACATCATCCAAAATAATTTTTTGCGAGTTACTTCTAAGCCCGATGGCGCTGAACTAACCAGCATTTATAATAATCAACATCACTTAGAATATTTGTGGCAAGCAGGAAATGCATGGCCAAAACATGCTCCTGTTTTATTTCCAATTGTTGGGCAATTGAAAGACAATACTTTTTTTTATGAAGGCAAGCCCTATCATTTAGATCGTCATGGATTTGCTCGCACTTCAAAATTTGTTTTGCATGAACAGTCACCAACACATTTGCTGTATCGTTTACAATCAAATGTTGAAACATTGAAGTGCTATCCTTTTCAATTTGTGTTTGATATCAAATATGAATTAGCAGATGATACATTGATTGTTTCTTATATCGTTCAAAACACCGATGATAAGGAACTGTTGTTTTCAGTGGGTGCACATCCTGCATTTAAAATTCCTTTGTTTGAAAATGAATCATACCATGATTATTTTTTAGAGTTTGAAAAAGAGGAAAACGCGGATCGCTGGTTGATTGATAATGGTTTGATAAATGATCAATCAACACCTTTTTTTAATAGTTCAACTACTTTATTGCTTCAAAAGCAATTATTTTATGACGATGCTCTGGTGTTTAAGAATTTAGCTTCCAAAACCATCCGTATAAAAAATAAAAGTAATTTGCACGGTTTGCTAATGAATTTCGATGGATTCCCTTATTTCGGAATTTGGGCAGCTAAGGATGCTGATTTTGTTTGCCTTGAGCCATGGCAAGGAATTGCTGACCCAGTAAGTACTAGTCAACAACTGAAGTCAAAGGAAGGAATGATGGTATTAAAACCAAATCAAATCAGTCGTTCATTTTATTCAATAACTTTTTTCTAAGCAATATTATTCTTTATTTCTTCTTGTTTTTAGGACAGTAATTTGTACCGATTAGGTTAATAGTACCTTTCAGTTTTTTGCAGACATATTATTTTTTTTAAAAATGTTCATTTCTTCATTTAAGGATTGCTTTCTGATATTACTTTTGGTTAATTACTGAATCTTTTAGAATATTTATTTTAACCTATATTAATCATTCTTATTCCATAAATCAAACCATTTTTAAAAACTAAAAACATGAAAAAAACAATCAAAAATTTGCTAATGCTGTCTGCAGCATTTTTAATCAGTAACCAAAGTGTTAATGCACAATGGGTTTTAACAGGTAACCCAACAGCAACCAATGCTGATATACTGGGAGCTACTGGTGCAAATATCAATTTGCGAATATTTGCAGGTGGAGCGGCTGCTGCCAACGAAAGAATACGCATTACAGGTAGTAATGGAAACGTGGGTATTGGAACATTAGCGCCAACTACTAAATTGCATGTGGTTGGTACTTCTCGTTTGCAAGGCGCAACAGCAATTGTAGGTGCTACAACAATTACAGGAGCAACCACAATTTCTGGTTTAACCACTACCGGAACATTGAAAGTTACCGGTGGTGCTCCTGGCCTTAATAAAATTTTAAGGTCTGACGCTGCAGGATTAGCATCTTGGATTACTAACCCGGTTGGCACCAATACATTGAACAAAGTTCCAAGATGGAATGGAACTCAATTAGTGACAGGAACCATTTTTGATACTGGCACAAGTGTTGGCGTTGGAGTTACTCCAGCAGCCAGACTTGATGTATTAAGTACAGGTAGTTTTGATTTGTTTGCTACTCAAGGCGATTTTAGAATTGGAAATGCCACGCGTAGTCTTAGGATGGGTGTTGCATTAGCTGGAGGTGGAGCAGGTGATGCTTATATTTCTGCAGTAGGTGGTACCAGCAGACTTTTCTTAGGCAGTGGTGCCTCTTTTGCTGGCACTCAAATGATGACCGTTACCAGCACGGGAGTTGGTATTGGCAATGTAGTTGCACCAGCTTTTCCATTAGAAGTAGGCGGACGCATGAGGGTTAGATCAGCACCTGCTAACTCGGCAGGTATATGGTTCAATGATGATGTAAACATTACTACACCAGCATTTGCAGGTATGGCAGATAATAATCATGTTGGTTTTTATGGTGCTTTGGGTGTGGGTTGGAGTTTAAATATGGATTGTACCAATGGTAATGTTGGTGTAGGGACTTTTGTTAACTCAAGCAAATTAACAGTACGTGGAAGTGCTACTCAAACATCACCAGTTGTTGAGGCTTACAACTCTTATGTGGGATCTTCTGATGTAAAAGGAGTAAATGCTTATTCAAAAGCTTCCGATGGATGGGGAATTGGAGTTGAAGGAACTGGTGGTTATAAAGGTGGCAATTTTATTGCTGCTGCTGGCGCCTATACAAGTTCTGCTTATGGTGTAGTTGGTGATGCATCAGGAACTGCCGGAACAAGAATTGGCATTTATGGTTCTGCGTCAAATACTGGTGGAGAAGCTTGGGGTGGTTATTTTCCAACAAAAACATACACCAGTGAATTACGTGTTGGTGGCACACAGGGTGCAACAGGTTATGTAGCAGCTATCAATGGAAAACTAATTGCAACCGAAGTGCGTGTTGCTTTGCAAGCAGCATGGCCTGATTATGTTTTTGCAAGCGATTATAAATTGATGGATATTCATGAATTGGAGCAAAGCATAAATACAGAAAACCATTTGCCAGGTTTACCATCAGCATGTGAAGTAGAAGAGAATGGTTTGCACTTAGGTGAGATGCAAACTAAAATTGTTGAGAAACTAGAGGAGTCGCACTTATATATCATACAACTTCAAAAGCAAATTGATGAATTAAAAACTCAACTTAATGAATTGAAAAAATAATCTTCTCATAACAAACAATGTTTAACAATTTAAAAAACGTAAATGCTATGAAAAGACTATTCAACATCATATCAAAAGCCATAAGCCCCCATTTAGTGGTGGTAGCTTTAGCATTATTTGCTGGCAACATTATGGCACAAATTGCGGTAGCAATCAATCCGAAAATGGATGCAATTGCTCAGCCTGGGAGTACCCGAAACTGGATCAACTTCAGAGAAGGAACTAATATAAATCCCAATACTATTTTTAATGATTTCAACGAGGCCTTTGAATTAAATACTGATGACCAAATGAGAATTATTAAAATAGAAAAGGACGAATTTGGTTTTAATCATTTTAGGTATCAGCAGTATTACAAGAACTTAAAAGTGGTGTATGGCGAGTTTATTGTGCATCAACAACCTGACGGTTTTGTAAAATCTGCAAACGGACGACTGATTACAGGATTAAATCAAGCCGTAACTCCTGCACTTAATGAAGAGCAGGCATTACAGCTGGCCTTAAATTTTATGAATGCCAAAAAATATTTATGGCAAAATCCAGAAATGGAAGGTGATTTAAAACGACAAGAAAAAGATAATAATGCCAGTTATTTTCCGGTTGGAGAATTGGTTTTTTCACCAAATAACTATGAGGCAACATTTGGTGCGCAAGATTATTCGCTCGCATGGAATTTCAGAATTTATACTGACGATCCTGAAGTGACAGCAAAAAGTGTTTATGTAGATGCAAAAAGCGGTACAATTATTCATCATACCGATATTGCAATGAACTGTTCAACTGGTTCGGGAAATTCGGCTTTTAATAGTGCTGTTAGTTTCAGTACTGAATTTAGCGGAACTTCTTTTCGTTCACACAATGACTGCCAGACGACAGATATCTATGTGTTCAATTGTGGTGGTGGCGGTGCTGTAAACACCTATTATACTGATGCTGACAATGCATGGACTGCTGCTTCGGCTGTGCAAGCACAATGGGGTGCATTGCAAACCTATAACTATTATATTGGTGAGCATAGTCGCGCAAGTTGGAATGGTGCATCTGGTGATATGATTGCGTATAATAATGCGTTCTCTGGTCAAAATAATGCTTGTTGGGGTTGTACTGGTAATAGTACCATATTTTATGCTGGTAATACTGCTTCTGCTACTGACGATTGGAACACGAATGATATTATGGGGCACGAGTTTACGCATGGTGTTACACAAGCTTCAGCCAATTTGGTTTACAATAAGGAATCAGGTGCACTCAATGAATCGTTCAGTGATATATTTGGTGAAATGGTAGAAAGCTGGTCGGAAGGAAGTTGTGATTATTTAGTTGGAGCTGATAGAGGTGCAATTCGCAGTTTTATAAATCCTAATCTTTATGGCGATCCTGACACGTATAATGGAACTAATTATGTTACCACAGTTGGATGTGTACCTGCCAATGCAAATGATCAATGTGGGGTTCATACCAATAGTGGAGTGCAAAATCGTTACTTCCATTTATTATCTGAAGGTGGATCTGGTACTACTGATTTTGGTGTTGCTTATAACGTAACCGGAATTAGCAGGTTCAAGGCTCGACAGATTCAATATCGCGCATTAACGTTTTACTTAAATAGTTCTTCTCAGTTCATTGATGCGCGTGCTGCTTCATTAGCAGCCGCATGGGATTTATATGGTCAATGTTCGCAGGAAATTATTTCTGTTGGTGATGCATGGCATGCTGTTGGAGTAGAATCACAATCAGCGCAGTTTTCAAAAAACTTCTGTGGCAACTATCCTGCATCAGGCACATTTATGCAGGCAATTTCACTGGCAACAGCTGCAAATGGTTGTGCAACTACCATTACTCCTTCTGCTACCAATGTTTATTTTACGGCTCGCGATAATGTTATTCTTTATCCCGGGTTTATTGCACAAGCCGGTTCAAATTTCACAGCCTATCTTGAACCTTGTTCATCTACCATGTGGAGAACCAGTTCTGAGGTTAACATGAGTGATGCTGAAAAGGGAATAACGAATAGTGTTCAAGCAATTGAAGATGCAACTGCCAATGCAACTGCTGATAATATTTCAATTTCGCCCAATCCATTTAATTCAACTTTCGAATTAGACATCAAAATGGAAAAAGGTGACAAAGCAAAAATTGAAATTTATAATGCGCTTGGGATGAAAGTGAAAGAAGTGATGGATCGTGATCTTTCAGAGGGTATTAATAGAATTCATTTTGATGCCGGTGACATGGCTCAAGGAGTATATATGCTTGAAGTTAAGATTGGGGATACTAAATCATCAAAAAGAATTGTGAAAAGGTAAGTGTCTTTATTAAAAATGTGGAACCCTTCTCTTTTGAGGAGGGTTCTTTTTTTATATCATTCAATCAATTTTTATAATCAATATTTTTTCCCATGGTTCCTCTAAATCTTTTCCAAAACGATTCACGCTCCATAATTGATTGATAGTCTTTAACATAAGCTTGCATGGAATCAATTTGGATATCATCCTGATGAACCGTTTTTAATATGTCGATTTGCATGGGCAAGCATTTAATATCAGCATCAAATTTTCTTTTCAACTTGCGTATATAAGAAAGCAGCATTCGGGATTGAAACCGGTCAGAGGCCAAAGCAATTGTTTTAAAGTTTTGTTTTTCACCCAACCGAAAACCATAATACACATTTTCGGTACTGTGCTCTGCTTGAGGCTCAACAAAAATATTTTTTGGATTTATACCCAGTTGTTCAGCATACAAAGCCATTATTTTTCCTTCAATAAATGGTGAGTACACCGAAGATCCCGAGTAAATTATATTTTTAGTAATGCCTTGTTGATAAAGATACATCGACCACAACACGCGTCCTTTCATTATGGTGTCCCAGCTGCCATTGTTAAACGGAACTCCCGGAACTATAACAGCATCAAAGGGCGCTGAATTTAGATTACTAGTATAGTATTTATCCAGCGATTTACAAGAGTTTATGGTAAGTGAAATAATTATACAGCCAATAAAATGGATCAATACTTTACGTGAAAATTTATGTTGCATGAAATTTTGCATTTAAGCAAATCTATTAACAAATTAATTAGCCAATAGTTTTCACGATGATTTACTACCAATCAGATTCATTAATTTTGATTACTCGTAAATCAAGATGTTAAAAAAAATATTATTTCTCCTGCTAATTATCAACACAAGGCTTTATGCTCAAATTATCCCGTCCAATGTTCGGTCTATTTGGTCAGGTGCTGGTGTTGAAGGAGCCATTCCATCACCTCAAAATAGTATTGATGTTACATTGTTTGGAGCCATTCCAAATGATGGGTTGGATGATTTTTCTGCAGTCGTCAATGCAATCTCATCATTGAATGGAAATGCAGGTGTAGTATTATTCCCTTACGGTACATACAATCTATCGAGTGTAATTAATTTGCCCGACTCTGTAATTCTTCGTGGAGGCGGTGCAACACAAACGCTTCTCAACTTTAATTTTAATAACAATCCAAACAATTGTTTTAACATTTCACGTGGGCAATCTGGTTCATTTACTTCAATTGTTTTTGGTTATTATAAAGATTCAAAAGCAATTGTTGTAATCAATGCATCTCAGAACTTTAATGTGGGTGATGCTATTCAAATAAGGCAAACAAATGGAAGTTGGGATACTAATCCTGCAACTTGGGCCGCTAATTCAGTAGGTCACATGTCAACCATAGATTCCATTAATGCTGACACCATTTATCTGCATGAAGCTTTACGTATAAATTTTGATGCATCATTAAATCCGCAAATCAGAAAAATTGTACCGCGTTCTAATTGTGGTTTGGAATGTTTTTCATTTACACGTAGTGACACTGCTGCTGCAAGTATAAATTATGGAGTATATTTTTCTTATGCCTATAACTGTTGGATCAATGGCGTTGAAATTTACAAAACCATAGGAGCACAGGTTTTTGCTGAAGCGAGTAATCATATTAGCATAACAGGTAATTATTTTCACGACTCGTATTTGTATGATGGAGCAAGCACACGTGGATATGGAGTTGCGTTGGCAGTGCATACCGGAGCGTGTTTGGTTGAGAATAATATTTTCAGACGATTACGTCATGCCATGATGGTGAAGCAAGGTGCCAATGGAAATGTATTTGCTTACAATTATTCGCGTGAACCAAAGCGCTCTGAACCCATCAATGATTTTGCCGGTGACATCAATTGTCATGGACATTATCCTTTTGCTAATTTATTTGAAGGCAACGTGGCACAAAACATCACCATCGATCAGGCATGGGGACCTAATGGACCCTACAATACATTTTTTCGCAACCGTGCTGAATTATATGGTTTGCTTATGAGTAGTGGAACCGTGCAAAGTGATACACAGAATTTTGTGGGAAATGATATTACCAATATGGGAGGGCTCATGGGGTTTTATGCCTTATACGGTACCGGACATTTTGAACATGGCAATAATGTGAAGGGAGTGATTACACCAGCCGGAACACAATCTTTAGCTGATTCGTCCTATTACTTAACGGCAGTACCAACATTCTGGAACATGGTAAATGCATGGCCCAATATTGGAACACCTAATACAGCCGGTGCAAGTAATCCTGCTCAGGACAGATACAGTTCAGGTAGTTATACCGTTTGCAATAGTGGAGTTTTTACTGAGGTAATTAATAATGAAATTCCAAATGTACAGTTAGCAATAAGCAATCTTTTATTTACTGAAAATGAAATATCATTTACGATTAACAATGCAAATACCAATACATGTTTTTTGAAATTATGTGATATGTTTGGTAGGATTATTTTACAGAAGCAATTGAATGTTTCAAATGCAACTCAGCAATTTATCTTTGAACTTTCAAGAAATTTAGCAGAGGGGATTTATATAATGTCAGTTTATAATTCAACTCAAAGCATATCTGTTAAATGCATTAAGCGATAAGATAATCACTAGCTTTTTACTTGTTAAGTTATTTGCAGATCCATTAATCAATAGATTCAAAAAATGAAATCAGAAGAGTTAAGAGAGTTACAGGCACCTTTAAAAGAGCAATATCGTGAGCAGCCAGAATCAGCCACAATCACACTTAAGGCTGCAGGTAAAATAGGAGAGGCACCTGTGAAGTGGAAACAGGTCGTGCCTTGGTTGAAGCCGGTTTGCATACTGCAACCGGTGGCGATGGAATGTTTGCTTGCTCAGGTGATTTACTTCTTGAAGCTTTGGTGGCTTGCGCAGGTGTAACCTTACGTGCCGTTTCAACTGCAATAGGTGTAGAAATAAAAGGCGGAACAGTGAGAGCGGAAGGCGAGTTGGATTTCAGAGGCACATTAGGTGTTTCAAAAGAAGTACCTGTAGGATTTAAATCCATTCGACTTTATTTTGATCTTGATACAGATGCAACTGCTGAACATATTGAAACAATTGCTAAATTAACAGAAAGGTATTGCGTAGTTTATCAAACACTTGTTAATGGTGTTCAGGTGGCAATTGCTTTTAATACCACTCAAACTTAATTTCTGTCAACTGATTTTTTAATAATTTTTTTTCTTACTTTAATAGATATTTTCAGAGCTAAACAAAAACTACATTTTCTTAAACTCATATTTCATGTAATCAACAAAATCACTCACCTTAACAGTGATTCTTTCTACTTTGCCGTTTGTTATTTTAAAAGGTAATGATTGAACACCATAAGTAGCAATGTTATAAGTGCATAAAAATTCATCTTTAGCAAGGTGCTGCAATGTTCCTGTTAAAGTTGGGTGATGTTCAAAATGTAATACTAGTTTTCCATCTTCATTCTTGATAGTCATCTCACCATAAACTTCGTTTTGATAAGTTCCGGTATAGGCACCAATATAGAGGGATGGCTTATTTTTTTTTGCAATTATACTTTTGTATTCAGCTCTTTGTTTATCATCTTTTTCTTTATTGGAAAGGTAGCGTTGAAAATACAAATCATTGAGGTTACGATAAGGAACCTCTAAATAAGCGTCAATAATCTGCTTGCGTAAAATATCATAGAACCAGTTAGCATCGCTATTAGTTAGCACCACAATGCCAAGCCCTTCTTCAGGAATAATACAGGTGCTGGTAACAAAGCCATCAGCACCTCCGCCATGATAAATAATTTTTCTTCCTACATAATCTTCAAGTTCCCAGCCCATACCATACGTTGAGAAATGTGTGCTTGGAAACAATGGATTTAATTGGTTGACGATGGTTTGCGAAACGCGGGTTTGCTGTAAAACTTTAAATGGAACAATTTCGTTTCCATCATAACGTCCGCTGTCTAGCTGCATCAATAACCAATGGCTCATATCTTTAACAGATGAATTTACTGAGGCGGCTGGGCCAAGGTTATCAACATTGGCATAGGGTACAACCGTAAGTTTACCATCAACAAGCGTATGTGCTTTGGCTGCATTTTTATCACTCACTATTGTGCTGTATGTGGTGGAAGTGCGACTCATGTCCAATGGCTCAAAATAATGGAATTTCAAAAAATCGTCCCATGAGGTATCGGTAACCAACGGAATAATTTCACCTGCAGTTACAAATGCCAGGTTGCAATAACCATACTGGCTGCGAAAACTGTAAGCAGGCACATGAAGCGAAAAACGGTTGATGAGTTCTTTACGGCTAAGATTTGAGTTCCAGTTTAAAAAATCACCCTGAAATGTTTGTAATCCTATGCGATGGCATAATAAATCTCGTATAGTAACTTCTTTTGTCGCATACTCATCATGCAGTTTAAAATCTTTCATCCATCTGGTCACTTTATCATCGAACGAAAGTCGCTTTTCAAAGTTGAGCAAGGCAATTGATGTAGCAGTAAAAGATTTTGTGTTGGAGGCAATCATAAACAAAGTGTTTTCATCAACACGTTCCAATTTACCGGTTTCGCGCAATCCAAAACCTTTGCTAACTACAATTTCTCCGTCTTTAACTATGGCAATAGCCAGTCCTGGTATTTGCCATTGCTTCATAGCAGCTCTTATATAGACATCTAGGCTATCGGTAATAAATGACTGTTGTGCTTTAGTGTCGTTGCTAAAAACAAAAAATATCAATAGTAAGTAGAGTGATTTTTTCAATTGAGTTAAAAGATTTTTAGATCTCATTTTTTTAGGATATAAATTTCTTGCAGTTTGATAAAGATAAAAATAAGTTTAGAAAACTATTTTATTAGGGTAAAGATAGAACGAAAAGATAAACAACTAAGAGTAAGCAAAGGTTAATTGACAAAATGAGAATCACTATTGATTGAAAATGATTTTAGTCTTTTCTTATTCAAAGTTTATAAAAAATGCCTTAAATAAAATGGTGTAATAAAATTGGCAGATAACAGAAAAAACTTGTGCGGAGCAGTTTTAATAAAGTTGTGTAAAAAATCAAATAAAAAAAAGAGCCGGCTGAGATATCTCAAACGGCTCTGATAAATTATTGCGGAAAAGTTTAAGTTACTTATTTAACTGTAACCCTTCTGGTTAAATTCCCTTTACTGGTTTGGATTTTTATTAAATATAATCCGGCATGCTGATTGCTTAAATCGATAGTGAATTTGTTACTGTTGATGCGCTCAAGATTAATATCAGAAATTTTACTGCCTAATAAATTATAAACACTTACAATAGGTGTTGAATTTAAAGCTTCAGTAAAATAAATATTTATTAAACCTTCGGTTGGCGTAGGGTAAATGTTAACTGATTGATCGAAACTATGTGTATTTAATCCAATAACACTCGTGGTTACGCTAAAGTCATCAAACGCTACGTTTCCTGTATCCTTATCATAAAAGAATTTAATCCATTTTGTGGAACTAAGTAGTGGATAATGTTGCATAGCGCCAACCGGAGAAATCAGCGGTGTAAATGTGTGAACAACAGTCCAATTAGTGCTATCCTGACTTTCATAAACATAAAAAGTACTTTGTGCCATAGATCCGCCTGTTGCAGCATTTCCTTTCATAAAGAAATGAACACTGTCAGCACCGGTAAACATTGGGGTTATTGCAGTAGTACTATCTCTACCAAATTTATAAGATCTTGGTCCGCTGGGTCCACTGCTTTGTGTGCTTGTGTAATAGCTAAAAGCACCAGTATAAGATAGATACCAGCCATTGTAATTACTACCAGATAGACTGTCGTAATTGGTGAAATTCTCACTAAGTATTATCGTTTGAGCATCGCTTGCCTTAACGATTAATAAACTAATTAGTAGTAAAGTGTAAAGTTTTTTCATAAAATTACTGTTTTTAATGTATGCACAAAAGTAAACAAAAAGCCAGCAAGTTATTGTTTATTTATTGTTAAATTGGTTCATGGTAAGGTTTACTCCAACAGCAATAAAACTTTTTACAATCTCAATAGCTAATGCAATACGTTCAGGTAACATTTTCTTTTCGTCAGGTGACCATTTACTTAAAACATAATTTACTTGTTGTCCCTGGCCAAAATTATTGCCAATACCGAAGCGCAATCTTGCAAATGAATCAGTATTTAATTGTTCAATAATATTTGAAAGTCCATTATGTCCTGCACTTCCTCCTTTTTGACGCAATCTAATTGATCCAAAAGGAATGGCTAAGTCATCGGTTATTACAAGCAGATTCTCAAGCTTAATTTTTTCTTGTTGCATCCAATAATTAATTGCCTCACCACTTAAATTCATGTAGGTGGTAGGTTTAATTAATGTAACGGATCTGCCTCTGAATTTCATATGTGCAACAGATGCTTTTCGCTCAGTAGCAAAACTGATTTCCTCGGATGCAGCAAACGTATCAAGCACATCAAACCCAATATTATGCCTGGTGTGCTCATATTCAGTACCTATATTTCCAAGACCGGCAATCAAATATTTCAAAGCAAAACTTTTTTAAATATTAATGCAACAAAAAAATGCGAGAAAAAAAGCAAGAAAATCCTAAAATTTATCTCTTGCTTTTTGCCTCGCATTGTGGGCATATTAAAAATTGTTATTTTGTTGCAGCTTTAGCAGCAGGTGCAGCTTTAGCAGGTGTAGCTGCAGCAGTGGCAGCAGCAGCTGCTGCTGGAGTTTCTTCAACAACATTACGGGTAGTGCGAACACCAACCACAATGTTATTTGGCGAATCAAGAAAAGTAATATCCTTTCTTGCCAGATCTCTAACACGAATGCTATCGCC
>JANNXV010000048.1:0-7705 GCA_031409815.1 Bacteroidota bacterium | reverse complement strand
AATCCATGTTTTGCTGCAATCAAGAATTACATTGTTTGCGATTAACTCACCATCTCCGGCACCACCATTGGTAGCCAAGGTAGAAAGCAATACGGTTGGGCGCGATGACACCGGTGTTGGACATCCGCAATTGGCTCCCAGATTTACCTGCGAAAAGCCTGTAGCACTCACTAATAACATAGCTGCTGTGCCTACTAATTTTGAAATTGTTCTTTTTGTTTTCATTTTTTTTTACCTTTTTGTTTGTGTTATTTAATGTTTTATACTTTTTAATTCTTTTTAAGAAAAGAGACGCTGCTAAATCGATATTCGATGAATTTGCTGCGCTATTTTAGTAATGCAAAGATGACCAGTGTAGTTTTGGGAAATTGTAAGAAATAATTACTAAATAATTATCGAAATGTGTCCTTTAGGTTAAGCAGGTAACATTAAGAAAACATTTTGTTAAAGTAATTTTAAATTTGTGCTATAGCCATATCTATAAAATTGTTAAAAGCCATTTATTAAAAATTAGACCTCGCAAATTTTTACATCTGCAAGGTCTATTTATTGGCAACTTCTTCTTTGCTATTACTAAATAGTAAACAATAACTCATTGCAAAATTACAATCCATGTGTAATGTAAAAGTTAAGTTTATAGTAAATAATGAATAAGGATGTAATAGGAAATGATAATTTTATCCTTTAAAATTCATATCCAATTGACTGATAGCAAGAAAGGAACAACTAACAATTTAAATTATCTTCTGGTTTAATCATTCCTCATCTATTTAATCCTAATAAAATCATCAACTACAAAGCCGAATTCTATTATTTATTATTTGAAAAAACAGGATGGAAAATAGATGGATTTTTGCGATATAAGCTTTAAAGGGTTATTCTATTTTCTTCTTTTAGGCCGATCATTAATTGATGTATAGGTAAGACTTGGCAACTGAACCTGTTCGCCAGTAGGATTTTTAGCAACATATTGTTCAACACTACCGTAAGGAGTTCCGATTTGAATATTTAACTCGAAGGAAAAAACACCATCGGTAGTTAATTGCGCAATTAATACTCTGTTGTTAGTGATCGAATCAGGTCCCATTGAGCCATACAAACTTGCCCAAGAACCGTTTGACGTTGAAAATATAGAATCAATGCTTCTATTATTAAAAACAGCAACTGAACTATCGATTCCAAATTCAGTTACCCTTGGAGGGGTTCCCTTAATTAATCCATCTCTAACTTTTATAGGTATGCCACTTCTTGAATCTGCGTTTTGTAAAATTTTATTCGCATTAATTATAGTTCCATTAATATCATCATCTGATTTAAGAATTCCATAATTACCTTCCGATGCTCCACCCACAGATAACCAGGAATCAAGCATCACAGTATTATCCATTAGGTTCTGATCCGGAATAACATTGGGTGTAGTTCCACCAATAAATTCATTGTTAAAAAACAAAGTAGTGGTTTTAAAAAAAAGTTGATGGCCTGGAATTCCAAAAGCAGCTTGAAATTTATAATATGGAAGCATGTCAACAAAAATTCGGTAAGTAACAGAACCTACCGGAAGGTTGCCTTCTGTTGGTTTTGCATCATTAGAATCAGATATATAATACTTTTCTACTATTATTTTTTCTAACCCATTTTGTGCAAACACCATATGACACAATAGAATATGACACAAGAATATGATTGTTTTTTTCATGTTAGTTTATTAAGCGACATGGTATTAATTTAGAATAAGGTATTGCTAAAATAAGCTGCAAATATCGCTTCATAAAATGAATAATAAACCAACCTTGTGTTTTTGCACTATTAAATTACTGCTATTTTTTTAATATTGAAAAATAGCAATGTGCCATTGTTGTATTCATCCTTAGCCGGCAATATTAATGCTTATCAAAATAAAAAAAGCCCCACAAACTATTACATCTGCAGGGCTTACTCATAGGCAACAACTACTTTGCCCTCTCATAAATAGTACAATAACTCGCTGCAAAAGTACTAGTGAGGTATGATGTAAAAGTTAAGTTTATTCTAAATCAATTATAAATATTTCGAACACGAACGAGTTTTCTCTATAATAAAAAAGCCCCCACTGCCAAAGCAGTGAGGGCTTCTAAAAATGGTTTTCTTTTTTTATTCTTTTACTAATTTAATCTGTTGTGTTTGATTTTCAGATGTAATCACAACGTAATAAACACCGGCAGCAACAGAAGTTAAATCAATCAATTTTTGATTGATTCCTTCAACAGCTGCATCGTTCATTGATACTACTGAACGACCTGTTATATCAACAATGTTAATACTGTAATTGTAAGCTGAAGTAGCATTAAAAACAAGGTTCACATTTTCCTGTGCCGGATTAGGATACACATTCAGGTTTGAAGCCGATGTTGTGTTTTCTAATCTTGGACAATAGTTGATGGTTATTCCATTCAATGCTCTGTTTAAACTGCTTCCGCAAACGTTGTTTGCCTTAACAGTTATTGTCAGGTTCGAGGCCGAAAACACTCCGAAAGTAATATCGGCTTGTTTGGTTCCCTGACCAGCTGTTACAGAAGACAATGAAGGAGCTGTCCAGGTATACGTATCTGCTCCTGAAACAGTGGCAATTGAATAAGGATAGGTAGCCGCTGCACAAACAGTAGTTGCTCCTGAAATTACTCCAGGTGTACCTGGTTTACCAACCGGTGCAACTGTGCGTGCTGAACTTACGCCACAACCGTTTACTGTAACAACCGATACACTTCCTGTGATCAATGAACCCCAGTTTACTGTTATTGAAGAACCTGTGTTTGAACCTGCAATAGTTCCACCGGACACTGTCCATAAATAACTTGAAGCACTTGGAACAGCTGCAATAGAATAAACTACACCTGACATATTACATACACCAGTTATTGGACCAGCTATTGCGCCAGGGGTTACAGGAGGATTAAGGTTAAGCGCTTTTGTGCGGGCATTACCTGTTCCACAAGCATTGCTTGCTGCAACGCTTATTATTCCACCTGTATAACTTGCATTTACACTAACGGTAATCATGTTAGTGTTAGCTCCAGCAATAATGGTCATGCCGATTGGCAGTGTCCAGCTATAACTGGTAGCACGAGTAACTGCTGCAACGGAATAACTCACAACATCCGTTGGACAAACTTTACCAGGACCACTGATAGAATTTGGTTGAACCGGTTTTACCATCTGAATATCTAAAGCAACACAGCTTTGATCATTGCCACAGAATGTACTTACAGCAACACATATCTGACCGGTAATACCTGAATTTGCATTTGACCAACTAACAGTGATTGCAGGGGTACCTTGACCGCTAATAATTATCAAACCTACTGGTACACTCCAGTTATAAGTAGCTCCAGCAACAGGGGTAATTGAGAACACTGCACCACCAGTTGTTGATGCTACACACTGAGCAGCGGGCCCGTTGATTGAACCTGCAACAGGAGGAACTGCAGTATGATATATTCCATTTACAGGATCGCAACCATCAATAGTACATGGTATGCCATCATCTGTTGCTAATACTGTATGCGTAATGTTTCCTGTAACTGGATCACACGCATCAGTTGTGCAAACAGTATTGTCATCAATGTTTACAGGTGTGTGGGTGATGTTGCCTGTGGTAATATCACATGCATCTGTTGTACACGCATTGTTATCATCAATGTTTACAGCAGAGTGAGTAATTGCACCTGTGGTAATATCACATGCATCGATTGTACAAGCGTTATTATCATTAATATTTACAGGCGTATGAGAAACTCCAGTTGTTGGATCACAAGCATCTGTGGTACATGCGTTGTTGTCATCAATGCTGATTGGTGTGTGTGTAACAGTTCCAGTTGAACTATCACAAGCATCTATGGTACATACATTGTTGTCATTCGTATTCACCGGAGTGTAAGTTGTTACACCAGTTGTAGGATCACAAGCATCTATTGTACAAGCATTGTTATCATTATTGGTAACATAAATTATTATGTTAGCCGTTACAATACTATCACAACCTGCTGCATTTGAAAGGCTGAAAGTATAAATACCTGATACAGTATATTTATTTCCGTTTAAGAAAACGCTATCGCAAGCTGTAACATTTATAGTTGCAGTTGTAGCGCATAATGATGATGTGTAAGAATCCTTATTGTACATTTTTAACATTTGACCGCCTTCATACACTTCACCGGTAATAGAATAATGTGCCTGATCCGCAATGATGAACTGACCCGGACCAAGTATAGATTGCATATCAATAACTCCTGACGACTCTTCATCCTGATTGAATGGTGCTGTAGCAGCTACTCCAATATCTCCAAAACGGGCAGGATCATGTTTTGCAATCAGCTTTAAATTATCCGTAGCAATGGTGTATTGCCAGATTTTGCCATTGTGTGCCTGATTACCAACGTCCTCTTGTAATAAGATATGACCATAATTATCAAAGCCAACATTGTCTAACATTTTTTGTCCTTCGGTTCCATCTAATAAATTAGTGATGGTTCCACCTAATTCAGGCTTTGCAATATCTGTGAAATGAAGTTTCCACAAACGGCTTGGCAATGTAAACGCATTGGTAGTTACGAAATAAAAATCATTTGAGTTGTTTGGATCCCAAGCACCATCTTCAGGGCGAAGGAAAGTAGTAACACCTGCTGCAACACTTGCAGCATTTAATGCAACACCCGACATGTTTTGAACAAATCCCTGATCATATAAACTGAATGGAGTATTTGGTGCTGGTACACTTCCGCTTACTTCGGTTAACAGACCATTAACTTTAACACCAAACAATTTACCATTGCTTAACCCTGCTTTTTCAATTTCAGTGCCTGTGTTGGTTTTAGTTCCGATGTAGAAATAAACTTGTCCACCGGTACCATCATCCATACCTGCAACAATTGTTTTGTTGCTTACTGATGGAGATGCTACTGAGTTCTCCCAGGCAAATTTTCCGAGATATGGAAGTTCCCAAGAAGTACCTGCATTAGGACCTGTTGCAATATGACCCACTGCACGACCTTCAACTCCGCTTTCTTCACCATTCATAAATATGCGCTCTTGTGTTCCTAAACCTGTAGCTGCATTATAGAATGCAGAAACAGCAGGAAGGTCAGCAGCACAAAAACGTGCGAAGGCAGCTAAAGGTGAAGGATTACCTGAATTAAAAGTAGTATAGGTATGAGAAGTGGTATCCCACAAATTAATGTTTTGCATTAAATCCATACCGCTAACCACTGCTAAACTTGCTTTGTTTACAATCAGTTTAGTTACAAATGCTCCTTTAGAACCATGAGCACGTATGATACCGCCAGTATTTGGAATTTCGTGATTGATAAGCAAAGAGAAAGTTCCGTTGCCATTATCGAATGCACCCAGACCGTCAGGAATACCAACTAATCTATAACCACCAATAACATCATTTGCTGTTAGGATTGAAGTAGTTGAATTACCTGTTGCAACCGGCAATACATAAGGGGTAACAGCAGTACTTGGACCGGTAAACGCATTAACCAATGCTGTTTGAGTTGTAGATTTACTACAGCCATTTACATCTGTAAATGAATATGTAATAACATGTGCACCCGGACCTGCAGTTGCAGGAGTAAAGGTACTACCTGAAATTCCGTTACCGGTAAATGTTCCACCTGATGGAGTACCTATTAAAGCTACAGGAGCAGAAGCCTCTGTATAAACTCCAGATAAACCTGTGAAAGAAATGGTGAATGCCGGGAAACGTGTAATTGTTGCAGCAGCACTCTGACCAGTACAACCGTTAGCATCTGTAAAAAGGTGATTGTAACTTGTACTTGTTTGTCCGGAATTAGGGGTTGAAATACTCCATGAACCACCGGCAGGAGTTCCTGTTAAGGCAACTGAAACTCCAGGACATAATGGTCCTTTGTTATCAGCAGTTACTATTGGAAGCGGATTAACCGTGATGTTAGCACTTGCATTTGACACGCAACCATTAGCATCCGTTAATGAATAGGTATAAGTAGTGCTTGTTCCTGAATATGGGTTTGCACGGTTATACGTTCCGCCAGCAGGAGCACCTGCCAATTGAATTGTTGTACCTGCACATCCACTTACGTTGCTTGCAGTAGCCTGAGCATAAATAGTAATGATGTTAGAAGTTGCAGGGTTTGCATAAACACAAGCTAAACTTGAAGTTAATACGCATGTGATTTGATCATTTGCTGCAACAACAGTGGTATAATTTACACTATCGGTTCCAACATTAATTCCATTTTTCTTCCATTGAAAAGAGGGTGTTGTACCTCCATTAGTTGCGGTTGCAGTAAATGTTACTGTATTACCTGCACAAATAGGACCCGTAGGAGTGTTAGCAATACTTATAAATGGAGTGTTGAAAAGACATCCAGGAAATTGTATTTCGCCAGATGCTGCATTTCTTGCCACATATTTTTGAACTCCGCCTGATGGTGTTCCTATCTGAATATTTAATTCAAATCCAAAACAACCATCAGTTGTAAATTGACCAATCAATACACGGTTAGCAGCAGTAGGTCCATTAACTCCACCTAAAACTGCCACTGAACCATTTGATGTAGAGAACAAATTACCAACTTGACTAGTTGCATCAAACACGCCTAAGTCACCATTACCAGTATTATTTATACCAACAAATGTCACTGAAGTTTCAGTTCCGTTTATCATACCATCAGCAATGCTGATTGGAATACCCGCTGACACATCATTGTTTTGAAGTATTTGCGGAATGGTATTGTTTACCAATGCACCATCATTGTCATCAGTTTTTAGCACCGCAACTTTACCCGTTGCATTGCTACCAAATGAAAACCATGAATCAAGCATTACAGAGTTTCTGCGTGTATTGTTTGCAGTAATTCCATCAGGTGTAGTTGAACCGTAATCTTCGTTATTGAAGAATGAAGTACTGGTTTGAAGCAACAATGTATGACCACCAACGCCATATAATGCCTGCAGTTTATAACCAGGTAACATATCAGCATATACTCTATAAGTCACAGAGCCCACAGGCAATGCACCTATACTACCCGCTGCATCAGCAGCATTAGAGACGTAGTATTTTTCTACGATCACATTTTCTAACCCATTCTGTGCATGCGCAAATGCAGCAACAAGAACAAGGCAAAATCCTATAATTATTTTTTTCATATTTTTTTATTTTATAAAGTTGGATAACATTAATAATTCAATCCAATTATTGACAAGACTGATTAAACTTACCAAGCAATTGCAAGAAGTCAACGTTGTTGGTAATACCATCAGCGTTGATATCAGTTGGGCAAGGCTGCAAGCCAGAAGTTACTGACAACACAGTTGCATAAGCCCAACCTGATAACCATGATTGACCATTGGTATCAAAAGCACCTCTGTAAGAAGCAGGAGTATAGAAACCATCTGAAGGAACCGTTGGACAACCGCTGGTTGATAATGCTGGACTTGGAATAGCATCGAATTGAGTAGTAACAGCATTTGTTGTAGGATTCATAGCCCAAGTCGAAACAAATCCAGGAAGAGATGCTACTGATACGTTAAGATCATTGGTGAACTGTGTGTTGTCTGCAGCTACCACGTTGGCTGCACTGCTTCCTACGGTGATTGGATTGGTTACGCCAACAAAGGTGTTACATTTTACTTTTAAGCTTTGGCTTCCATTTCCAAGTGTTGCTGACCAGTTGTGATAAGCTTC
>JANNXV010000047.1:0-14178 GCA_031409815.1 Bacteroidota bacterium | reverse complement strand
TATTAATAATGCAATCAGTAGTGATTAGTCTTACATACCTGTTGGTTCCGGATGAAGTTCCATTATTTAGTGTAATATTTCCGAGCGCATAAAGGCTACCCGCATTTACAGAAAATCCATCGGGGTTAGCTCCATTGCTATTACTAATTCCATCTCCAAATTGTATAGTGCTTCCCGCAAAATTATAAGCATAGCCACCAACTGCAGGCAAAAACAAAGCAGTTCCTCCGGTTGCCGAGTGCGGATCAATTATAGTAAGGGTGCCGTTGGTAAATGTAACTGCATTAACTGCACTGGTAGAGGCAAAACTTAAAACAGGAGAACCAACCGCAAGATTGTCGAAGGCTTGCGCATCAATATTAAAGCTACCGGCTGTCATATTGAATTGAGATGTGCTGGAAAAGGCTACACCTCCATACATATTTAAAATACCGCCATCAATTGTTAAATTACTTGTTGCTGAGTTTAGCAACATCACATCGTTTCCGCTGCCATACGCAAAAGTGCCGGCAGTTACCTGTAAGGTTCCTGTAATGGTTGGTGCTCCGGGATTTGCATTAACCGCTGTGCCAACGCAAGAAATATTTGCACTTGAATTATTGATCCATAATTTTCCAATTCCAGCACAAATGGTAGCACTACCAAAATAAGGTGTAATTGTTGAAGCGCTTGATAGTTTAAAAGTGCCACTTGTCAAATTAAGGAAACTTCCCCCTGCCGTTGGAGAAGACATTGTAATAACTCTTTGAACCTCTAATACATTTGCAATGGCACCTTTTGTTAAAGTGATCTGATTAAAATTGCAAGTGGCACCTGAGCCTGTAACTGTATTGCTGGTAGCTCCGGAGAAGGTGGTATTGCAAACATTGTTTGGAAATGAATTAACTAAATTAAACACTCCGTCAACCAGTAAATTTCCGAAAACGGTAAGCAGGTTGGTCGCAGCAATTGCACCATTGTTAAATGTACTACCTGCATCAATTTGTACATTGCCTGAAACGCTTATCGTTTTTACCTGACCAGCAGTATTACCAATGGTAAACGTGGTAGAATTAGTAATCAGGAGATTTCCGGTTATGGTTGTTGTATTGCTATTGCCACCCCAAATAGTTGTTCCGGTGCCAGAGTTGTTCAAGTTTAATGTTACCAATGCATTCGTAACTGTGACTGTAATAGCGGATCCTGTTATATCTAAATTGTTACTTACAGTGGTTGCTCCTCCAAAAGTTTTTGTGCCACTACCCGAAAGTTTTAGATTAATATAATTGAGTGAGGTAAATACTGTTTGTGGGCCTGCTGCATAATATTCGACCGTGCTTCCTGATCCTGCTGTTGTATTAAATGCTGTTGCTGGTGTTGCATTTGCTGCCCCACCCAGTCTTAGCTGATGGGCTAAACCAACACCTTGCATGGTAATGGTTTGTGGGGTAACTAAATTACCTGCAATGGTTACTGTTCTGGCTATTGTGCCAAAAGTAAATATCGAGTTGTTCGACATCGTAAAAGTTCCATTAACAGTAATACCTGTTTGCGTTCCACCTAAGGTCAAATTGGTTGAATTTTGCGAAATACTTACAATGTTAAATATTGGATTAATGCTGCCATTTATATTTTGAATAGCACCTGCACGAAAGTTAAAAGTGCCGGCCGAACAGGTGAAAGTATTGTTGCACGTTAAATTTCCAAAGGAATTAATTACCGAAGTTGAACTATTTACAACAGCACCATTAATAGTAATGTTTCTCAATGAAGTATAGGTTCCATTACCACTTAAGGTGGAACCATTGATTGTTATGTCTGCATATCGGGTTGCCGATTGAAATAAGTTGATGGTTCCACTATTAGATACATTACCTCCGACAACAATTAATCCGTTTTGTGTACCTGCATTTTGCACATTCATCTGTGCACCATTTAATAGAGTCAAGTTATTGGTAATGGTAAGTGTTCTTGAAGTTGCTGTTTCAAATTGAAAAATTCCTGAAGCACCATTACCAATGGTTAAACTAAGAATAGCGGTTGCATTTGTTATATCAAGTGTTGTTGTATGTCCATTTTGTATAGTAACATTACCGTTTGCAACACCCACTCCCGGCACTTGCCCAGGGTTGTTTTCTCCTACACCTGAGTTCTGCCAAGCACCACCACTGCTGTAGCGTTGCCAGGTTCCGGGTGCCGACCAAAGACCTGTTGCTAGCGAGCGAAAGTCACCAGTAGACTGTGCAGTACAATTAAATGAAATGGCCAACAAAAAAATAAGTAAAAGTCTGGTAATTGATATTCTCATAAATTCTTTAAAAACTTTATTCATAATTGAAATTCTAAACAGTTTTTTCTCCTAAAACAATCTCGTTATAATTTGCTTTTTATCGATTATACGCCTTATTGGGATAAGGTTACATGAAAAATTGAATGGCGATTTATTGCATTAAAAACCAGATGAAATCATAAAAAATCTTACATCATCTTAGATTCATTGAAATCACAACTTTATGATGAACATAAAAGCATTCGCTTTTTTTAAAATATTTTATGAAATGTCAGTCTTTTGATAATGAATGAAACCATGATTAAAATCATGTTCAAATGTGATGCTAGTCACACAAAGAAAATTTGCAAGAGCTAATTTTACCATGTAAAACAGGCTAATAAAAATTTTAAAAAATGAAAAATTCTAAAAGAACAAACTACCTACTGATTGTGTTGGCCTTAATCTTTAATTTAAATACGGTGTTTGCTCAGGCTCCCAACTGGACCTGGGCTAAAAGTGCCGGAGGGGCGCTTCTAGATAAGAGTCAAAGTCTTGCAACGGATGCACAAGGTAATTCATACATGACCGGAAGTTTTGAAAGTTCTTCAATAACATTTGGTGGGGTTACATTACAAAATACAGGACTCTCAGATGTTTTTGTTGTGAAATCCGATCCGTCAGGCAATGTGATTTGGGCAAAAAGCCTTGTTGGTAGCAGTGTTGATCAATCTACAGCAATAACAGCAGATGGTAGTGGGAATGTTTATATAACAGGATATTATTTAGGTCCAACTCTTACAGCAGGAAGTATAACTTTAACCCTAATAGCTGGAGTTAATGGCGGACAAAATGCTTTTATAGTTAAACTCGATCAATTAGGTAATGTAATTTGGGCAAACAATATTGGCGGACCTCAAGGTTATGAAAGTGGCAGAAGTTTAGCGACAGATATTAATAATAATGTTTACTTAACAGGATCGTTTGGTGATTCAATAACTTTTGGAAATATTTTATTGACGAATCCCAATGGAGGACAGGATTTTTTTATTACAAAATATAATTCGTCAGGAATTGTGCAATGGGCCAAAAAAGCAGATGGGACGCGTTACGAAGTAAGCAGCCATATTGTCGTGGATGCAAATGGAAATTCATATGTTGCGGGTTTATATAATTGCCCTACTCTTACCTTTGAAAATATAGTTTTAACAAATGCAAACAATTTTTATGGGGGAGATATTTATATTGTTAAATACGATCCGATGGGTAATGTAGTATGGGTAAAAACAATCGGGAACACTCATGATGATGGAGCAACAGGGATTGCATTGGATCATAATGGAAATTTGTACATCTCAGGATATTTTTATAGTGATTATTTATGGTTTAATGGTGCTTTGTTGACCAATTCGAATAATGGGTACAGCGATTCTTTTAT
This sequence comes from Bacteroidota bacterium, assembly GCA_031409815.1. Classification (GTDB taxonomy): domain Bacteria; phylum Bacteroidota; class Bacteroidia; order AKYH767-A; family OLB10; genus JANLUX01. The sequence goes on along the minus strand of JANNXV010000047.1, from coordinate 10,492 downwards.
AGCAAGGTATGATACAGCGGGTAACATAGTTTGGGCAAATAAACCGCTTTGCTTTGATAACGATGGCGCAAATAGTATTGCAGTAGATGCGAACAGCAATCCTTATATAACAGGATCATTTTATTCTAGTATGACAATAGGAACGATCCCCCTGGGGGGGAGTGCTGGCGGTAGAGATATTTATCTGGCAAAGTATAATTCTTCAGGCAATGTAATTTGGGCGAAATCAGCAGGTGGTACAAATACAGACAATTGTTCTGCAATTAAAATAGACGCAACAGGGAATTTACTTGCAACAGGTTATTTTAGAAGCCCCTCTATTGCCTTTGGCACTACTACTTTAATAAATTCATCTGTAGGTTCAGATGATATTTTTTTAGCTAAACAAGATACTTGCATTACGCCCTCTTATCAAGGTGCAATTACAGGTAATTCAGTTGTATGTTCTGGTTCAGTACAAACATACTCTGTTGTATCAAAACCGGGTGTATATAGTTATACCTGGACTCTTCCATCAGGATGGACGGGTACTTCTACTATCAATTCTATTTCCGTCATTATTGGAAATGTAAGTGGAAATATCAGCGTTACACCAAACGGCAACTGCACAAATACAATAGGGCCTTCCAGTAATTTAGCAGTAACAGTAGATGTACTTACTACTCCAACAGCAATTTCAGTTTCAGGCGGAATAGCTAAGGTATGCCCTGGTGATACACGAACTTATTCCACATCCCTAATGTCAGGAGTAACTTATAACTGGACAGTGCCAATTGGAGCGATAATTAACAGCGGACAAGGAACTCGCAGCATAAACGTAACTTACAATAACAACTTCCTAGCAAATGGGATAATTTCTGTAACAAAAGTCGGAATATGCGGAGTTAGTGCTCCTCGCAATTTAAATATTGTTCGCAATGTTCCTTTAAATCCTTCAGCTATTACTGGTAAAAATTATGGTTTGTGCGGAGCAACCAATGAAATTTATAGCGTAACTAATGTGTCTGGAATGACCTATAATTGGATTGTGCCAATAGGCGCCACTATTATAAATGGTCAGGGTACTAATAGCATAAATATTAACTTTCCTTCATCAAATTTTACAGGCATAATTTCAGTAACAGCTAACAATGCTTGTGGACCTGGCGCAGCACGTAAGTTAACTGTAAGAGCACTTCCGGCAACTCCTACAATTATTTATGGCAACACAATTGTTTGTTTAAATAGCGTAAGTAATGCATATGCCATTGCACCAATTGCAACTGCAGTCAATTATACCTGGACAGGTCCTACAGGCTCTCACATCACAGCCAATGGAGTTACATCAACCAACAACATTCTTGTAACTACCGCTACTTCTGTTAGCATTGATTTTGGAACTGTTACATCAACCTCAACTGTTAAAGTAAAAGCTACTAATGCCTGCGCAAGTGGGGGTACAAGAAGTTTGCGTTTAACACCATGCATACCCCGATTAGCATCAACAGCATCCGTATTTAATGCAACTGTTTATCCTAATCCAACCAATGGATGGGTTAAACTGGTGATGAATCCGGAATCAGAAATAAAACTTGAAATAGTAGTGAGTGATGTATTAGGCAAGATAGTGATGAAAGAAAACGTCAATCTGAGTGCAGGTTATATTGAGCATCCAATGAACTTAGAACAATTGACTGAAGGGATTTATTTTCTGACCTTACAATCAGCACAAGGAAAGCAAGTGATAAGAATCTCAAAAGAATAATTGCAATGCAATGTTTTTTCAAGCCTTACTGCAGCGGTTAGCAGTAAGGCTTTTTTTGTTTTTCTCCTTTATTTTTTGTTTGGATTTTTTTTTGTGACGGGAGTTATCAATCTAATAATATTTCAGTTTTTACAACTGATTAAAGTCATATTACTATGTGACCCAGATCACAGAAAGTAAGTTATTGCACACCTAATTTTACCGTATAGAAAGGGATAAAACAAATTAAAAAAATGAAAAATTCTAAAAGAACAAACTACCTACTGATAGTGTTGGGTTTAATCATTAATTTAAATATGGTGTTTGCACAGGTACCTAATTGGCAATGGGCTAAAAATGTAGGAGGAGGCGGAGGTGATTGGTCTAAGATAGCAGTTGATCTAAACGGGAATTCATATTTAGCAGGTTCATTTACAAGCGATTCAATTACATTTGGTAATTTGACTTTAACAAATGCGGGAGGTGGAAATAATTTCCCTTCTGATATGCCCTTTGATTTTTTTCTTGCGAAGTATAATTCATCAGGAAATGTAATATGGGCTAAAAGTTTTGGTGGAAATTCTATTGATGAAGTAGGTGATATTGCTGTTGATGTAAATGGAAACATATATCTTACAGGTGCTTTTCTAAGCCCTTCGATTACTTTGGGCAACATCATTTTAACAAACACTAATACAACATTTACATCTAATTTTTTTATTGCTAAATTCGACTCATCTGGTAATGCAATTTGGGCTGAAAGTAGTGGAGCAGCTGGTGGTGGTGCAATTGTTGCTGATGCATTCGGCAATTTATATGTAACTGGAAGTTTTGGTGGTAATGCCATTTTTGGTAGTATTACTTTAACGAGCTCAGGTGCGAGCGATTTTTTTATTGTGAAATATAACTCCAACTCAGGCAACGCACTTTGGGCAAGAAGTGGTGGTGGAAGTATAGACAATGATTACAGTAGTGCAATTGCAGTAGATCTTTCGGGAAACATAATTGTTACGGGGCTAACACTTAGCCCAACTATCACATTTGACAACATTACTTTAACGAATAACGTTGCCGATATTTTTGTTGTAAAATACAATGCATCCGGCACTGTCCTATGGGCGCGAAATGCAGATGGAGATGGATATGCTTACAGCAAAGGTATTAGCACTGATGCTAATGGAAATCTTTATCTTACCGGTTATGTGGTTGGGACTTCGATAACATTCGGTAACATTACTTTGGCAAGTGTATTTTTTATTGTGAAATATGACGCATCAGGTAATGAGATTTGGGCCAAAGCTGGTGTTGGAGCGGCTACTTATGGTATATCCATCAGTACAGACGCAAGTGGTAATTCGTTTGTTGCAGGACATTTTCAAGATAATATAAATTTTGACAGTTATCAGTTAATTAATTCCGGTATTGTCAATGTCTTTCTTGTTAAGTACGATAATTCAGGAAATATAATTTGGGCTAAGAAAGCCGGAGGAACAAGTTATGATATTGCAAGTGATGTTAGTCTTGGTCCAAACGAAAGTTTGTACTTGACAGGGGGAATGGGTAGTCCCAATATTAGTTTTGATTCTATCAACTTAACAAATACAGGTTATGGAGATGTTTATATAGCAAAACTGAGTGATAACTGTACGCTTTCTATTCCAACTATGATTGCTATTACCGGTGGCACAGCTAAAGTTTGCCCGGGCGATACAAGAACATACACCACAGCACAAACCACAGGTGTTTCTTACAGCTGGACAGTTCCAACAGGTGCAATTATCAATAGTGGACAGGGCTCCAATAGTATCAATGTGACTTACAATAATAGTTTAGCTGATAGTGGTTTAATTTCTGTTATTGCGATCAACTACTGCGGAAGTAGCTTTGCAAGAAATTTGACTGTTTATAAAAATATACCGGAAATGCCTATATCAATTAGTGGTAGAATTTCAGCATGCCCTGGTGATACCAATATCTACGCAACAAAATTAGAGTCTGGCTTTTCTTACAATTGGACAGTGCCTGTTGGTGCAATAATATTGAACGGGCAGGGCACTAATACTGTAACAGTAAATTTTAATAACAACATGCTTTCAAGTGGAGTGATTTCCTTAAATAAAGTGAATAGTTGTGGCATTAGTCTACCGCGTAACCTCAATATTTATAAGACTTTCGTGCCAACACCGGGTGCTGTTATTATTACAGGAGGTTCATCAAAAATATGCCCTGGCGAATCAAGAACTTTTACGATTCAATCTCCAGCTAGTGTTGGTAAAACTTATTTTTGGACTGTACCTACAGGTGCAACCATCACCAATGGACAAGGAACGAATAGCATTGATGTTGATTTTGATGTTAATTTTTCGACCAATGGTATAGTTTCAGTTGTTAGAATTAGCAAATGTGGCACCAGTGGAGCAAGAAATATAAAAGTTTATAGGAATTTAGCCAGACCCGGCACTCCCAGCCATTTTTCAGGTGACAATAGAGTTTGCCAAGGAGAAACCAAAATTTACTCTGTCGATCCTGATCCGAGCGTGGTGTTCGAATGGTGGGTTTCAAACAACCTTATGGTTATTAATAGTGGCCAGGGCACTAATAGCATTAGTGTGACTTATCATGCTAATTTAGTAAACTTTGACCAAGGTTCTGATGGTTGGATAGGTGTCAGAAAAATCAATAATTGCAATAGTGGTTTTTATAAAGGCTTTTATATTTTCCTTAATGATCCTCCAGTTATTCCCTCGAACATTTCTGGCCCTGCTTTCGGTTTATGTGGTGGTAGAGATGTGGTTTATTCAGTTCAACAAGTACAAGGTATGATTTATAACTGGACTGTTCCGGGTTTAGCAAATATCACAAGTGGACAAGGCACCAATTCCATTACTGTCAATTTTCAGTCTGTAAATTTTCAAAAAATAATTACTGTTACAGCAACTAATGGTTGTGGAACAAGTGCAGTTCGTTCTTTAACTATTAGGTCAGCACCTGAAAAGCCGGGTATAATATCGGGACCTTTATCAGTTTGTGCTAATAGCACAGGCAATACATATTCCATATTACCTGATACTTCCGCAACGGATTATACCTGGACCGGCCCAACCGGTTCGTTAATCTCAGCCAATGGAATTACATCCACAAATAATGTGTTGACAACAACAGCATACTCCGTGTCAGTTGATTTTGGAAATATAACTTCCACATCTTCGGTTAGGGTAAGGGCTAACAATACATGTGGAAGTGGTGCGCATAGCAATTTGCTTTTAACGCCTTGTTCACCCAGAATGGAAGAAACCATTATAGGATTTAATGCAAGCGTTTATCCCAATCCAACAAATGGTTTAATTACATTGGTATTAAATCCTGAATCAGAAACAAAAATTGCAATAACCGTAAACGATGTTTTGGGTAAAGTAGTGATGAATGAAAACCTCACGCTTAATGCCGGTTATATAGAGCATCAAATGAATTTACAACCCTTGAATGATGGTTTGTATTTCTTAACTCTGCAATCAGCACAAGGAAAACAGGTGATAAAAATTACTAAAGAATAATAGGTTTTTTTTTGAAATCCTTACTGCGGAATTTAGCAGTAAGGATTTTTGTTTTGTAAATTGAAAAATCTATCTGTATAATTATCCTAATACTAAAGCTAAAAGTCAATCTGCTTAGCATTACTATACTAACTAAAGTCATAGACAGCAATGATGCATATCATAGATTTTAAAACATCCAGCTATTACTTTTACAACTGATAAAAAGCAATTTCATTCTTTAAAATCAAACAAAATGAAAAGGAAAAGTTTACTCGCAACCAGTATTACAATTTTAGCGCTTACTGTAAATACAATGGCACAACCGGTGCCTGCTTATGTGCCCACAAACGGACTTGTAGGTTGGTGGGGATTTAATGGCAATGCAAATGATGAAAGTGGAAATGGAAATAATGGAACTACAACCAATGTGGCTGTTACCACAGATAGATTTGGGACAGCCAATGCGGCTTATTCTTATAATGGAATTAATAGTCGTATAGATGTTGCCAATGCTTTTTTTGATGTTGGCTGGCCGCAGTTTACAATTTCCTGCTGGATGAATTCCAACAATGCTAATAATTCAAATAACGTTAATTATTCACAGCCCCTAATCAATACTGTAAAACATAATGGAATTGCAATAGGTACAATGGGATCTAATAATCCGTTTACTAATGATTATGATGATAAATATGTTGTACTTGCTGGTACCAATCCTGATGTTAGAAATTGGGATATCATTGGTGATCCCGGAGCATCAAATAGCCACGGAGAATCGAATGGTTATCAAACCTTAAACCAATGGAACCATGTTGTTTTAATTAAAAGCTCCATTAATTTTTATCTTTATATAAACGGAGTTTTGGATAAAACTTATCCTGTTGCAATTACAGCTCCAAGTCATTTATGCAAACTTGTTTTTGGAGCCTTGGATCCTGCAATTACACCCGAAGTATTTTCAGGCAAATTGGATGACTACGGTGTATGGAATCGTGCTTTGACACAGCAGGAAATTACAGCATTAAACCAAAACTGTAATATATCAAATCCTACTTCAATCACGGTTAGGGGAGGTTCACCTAAAGTGTGCACAGGTGATACCCGAATATATACAACAGGTGCAGATACAGGTGTTGTTTTTAACTGGGTAGTTCCTACAGGTGTTGTTATTAATAATGGGCAGGGTACTCATTCAATCAATGTAACTTTTACCAGCAATTTCTCTGTTAGTGGTGATATTTTAGTAACAAAAATAAAAGCTTGCGGTAACAGCGCAGCAACTAATTTAACTGTTTTGAGAAAGGTACCAAGCATGCCATATTATATCAGTATTCAGGGAGGCAGTAATGGTGTTTGTATCGGTGATGCAAGAACATACTCAACTAAACCGGATACGGCAGTTACATTTAATTGGAGTGTTCCTGCTGGTGCAGTAATAAACAATGGTCAGGGTACAAACAGCATAGAGGTAACATTTATTAATAATATCTCCGCAAATGGTGCTGTTATTTCGGTTGTAAAAGTTAACAGTTGTGGTAATACCAGTGCACCGCGCAATTTATACATACAAAGAAAACTTCCATTTGTTCCTCATTCCATTAGTACTCTGGGTGGATCTGCTAAGGTATGCCCGGGTGATGTAAGAATTTACAATACATCATCGACCACAGCAGTTTCATTTTATTGGACAGTTCCTAACGGAGCCGTTATCACAAACGGACAAGGCACTAGCAGTATTCATGTAATGTATAACAATAATTTTATTGCTGGTGGTGAAATTTCTGTTGCAGGTGTTAATAGTTGTGGTATTGGTTCACCACGCATGCTCAATGTGAAGAGAAATCTTCCAGTTAAGCCCTATGCCGTATTGGGAGCCTCTGAAGTTTGCCCGGGAAGTAATGAAACGTACACTGTTCAATATCCTGTTTATCCAAATAGCTATAACTGGGTTGTTCCAACCGGTGCAACTATAAACAGTGGACAAGGAACGTCCAGTATTCAGGTAACTTTTAATAATAGTTTCAATACAAATAGTATAGTCTCAGTTGAGGCAGTTAATACTTGCGGAAGTAGTTATCCATATTACTATATCATAAACAAAAATATGCCAGCCATTCCTTCAGCGATAACCGGATTAAATTATGGCTTGTGTGGAGGCAGAGATGTGGTTTATTCAGTTCAACAAGTACAAGGTATGACTTATAACTGGACTGTTCCGGGTTTAGCAAATATTACAAGTGGACAAGGAACTAATTCTATTACTGTCAATTTTCAGTCCGTAAATTTTCAAAAAACAATTACTGTTACAGCAAGTAATACCTGCGGAACAAGCGTAGTTCGTTCTTTAACTATTAGGTCAGCACCTGAAAAGCCGGGTATAATATCGGGACCTTTATCAGTTTGTGCTAATAGCACAGGCATTGCTTATTCTATATTGCCTGATACTTCTGCAACGGATTATACCTGGACAGGTCCAACAGGTTCAAAAATTTCTGCAAATGGAATAACCTCATTAAACAATATGTTGACTACAACTGCATCATCAGTGTCAGTTGATTTCGGAAATATTACTGCTAATTCAACAATTAGGGTTAGAGCCAACAATAACTGTGGTAGCAGTGCACAGAGCAGTTTGCTTTTAACTGATTGTTTATATCTACCTGTTTGTACAGCAACGGTAGTTAATAACAACACCTTTTGTAATTCAGCTTATAATGGTTCAGCTGCAGTTACTGCAAATGGTGGCACATCGCCCTATACTTATGAGTGGAGAAATGACAATAATGAAATTGTATCAAATTCTGAAATTGCTTCTGAACTTCCAGGTGGCAATTATACTGTTACAGTAACTGATAGTTTTGGAAGTACAAGTTCTTGTCAGACCTCGATAGGTGGTGGATCTGCTTTTTCTTTAGAAAAACATTGGCAATATTGGTCAAGATTCAACACACATTGTGAACCATTTTGCAATGGATACATTTATGTGGAGACAGAATCTGAATTATCTCAGAGTTATTCATACCTCTGGAATACGGGTGCAACTACATCTTCATTAACAGGTTTATGCGGAGGAGACAATGAAGAGTTAGTATATACTGTTACTGTTACAAATGAAGCGGGGTGCCAAAAATCAATCTCGTATGGAATAGTAAACAACCCACCCATGCTAATTATTGGATGTCAAGTTGATCAGAATGAAAGTTATCCAGGGGCTGGGGATGGAGCTATTTATGTTCAGTCATTTGGATACGCAGATAATAGTTACAACGGTTTAATAGATGGCCTATCAGCAGGAACATATAATTTTTCTGTCACAAATTCAGGAACACATTGCACCAAATCATGCAGTTGTACCATTGTAACTCTTAATCCTCGACTTGAAGAAGATGCCAATAGCTCAGTTAAAAAAGTTAGCGCTCGTCCAAATCCTTTTTCCGATGTGCTTAAAATAGAAGTAGCAACGGACGAAGAATTAATTATTACAATCAATGATGTTGCTGGACGTGAAATGGCTGTTTATCCTAACATTAATAGTTCATTTATTGTTGACGCAAAATTGAATGCAGGCATGTATTATATTGTTGCAGAAAATAAATCAGGTTCTTATAGAAAGGTATTTAAAGTGGTTCGTAGTAACTAAAGCAAAGTTTTAGCGGTCACTCATGCGCATTGATTAGTTAGTTGCTTATCATTGGTAATGAAAAAAACACAAAACGTATCATTGAGCAATTCTGAATTAAGTATCTGGCTTGATTCATACAACGATATTTTTTCTGATTTTGATTCAAGGGCATATAATGAGCGTACACTTTCGGATGATTTTATTAATGAAGTGCGTAAAATAGCAAGAGAAATGGCGAGTGATAAAATTGAATTGAAACTTTTAGTGCCTTCTTCTCAAAGAACTATTGAAGCCGAAGCAGTGATAGTTAAAAATATGCACAGTCATTTCAGGCATTCATTTAATCTCCTCGATCGTGAGAAGAAGAGAGAGTTTAAACAAGGTGTTTTTATGACATTGTCCGGATTTGTTTTTATGATCATATCTCTTTATTTTTCCAGTCTCTCCGACCGATCATTTTTTCATAACGCTATTAGAGTAATAATGGAACCTGCCGGATGGTTCATGGTTTGGACGGGGTTAGATCATCTATACAATAACTCGCGTAGAAAAAATCCTGATCATACTTTTTATGCTCAAATGGCGCATGCAACAATAAGTTTTGCCGAAGTTTAATGTTGGATACCTTTTAATCCATAAAATCATAAAACTGTTTTTACTTAAGGCTGATTATATTTGAGCCTTATACTTAAAGTCAATGTTTAAAATAAATCACACTGTTACTGAACGGTTTTTGCGATATGTAAAAATTGATACGCAATCAGATCCTGAATCACCAAGTTGTCCTTCAACAGAAAAGCAAAAGAATTTGGGAAAGGTATTAGTAGAAGAATTGTTGGCAATGGGAATTGCTGATGCTCATTTGGATGAATTTGGATATGTGTATGCAACCATTCCTTCAAACACCACTAAAAAAGTTCCGGTAATTTGTTTCTGTTCACACATGGATACTTCGCCCGATTGTTCAGGCGAAAACGTGAATCCTATAATTCATAAAAAATACGATGGCGGAAGAATCCAATTACCTAACGATGTTACCCAGGTTCTCACACCAATTGATCATCCTGAATTATTGAATCAGATAGGAAATGATATTATAACTGCTGATGGCACTACTTTGCTCGGTGCTGATAACAAAGCCGGCTTGGCAGAAATAATGGATGCTGCAAACTTTCTGGTTACTAATCCAAAAATAAAACATGGTGCAATAAAAATATTATTTACTCCCGATGAAGAAATTGGACGAGGAGTTGATAAAGCTGACATGAAAAAATTGGGAGCTGATTTTGGCTATACGATGGATGGTGAAACATTGGGACATTTTGAGAACGAAACATTTTCGGGCGATATGGTTACACTGGATATTTATGGATTCAGTGTGCATCCGGGTTTTGCAAAAGGAAAAATGGAGAGTGCAATAAAAATAGCTGCAGCAATTATTGACGCACTTCCAAAAGATAGCTTCTCACCCGAAACTACAGAGGGTAAACAAGGTTTTGTACATCCTGTTTCGGTAGGAGGTAGTATTGAAAAAACTACCATCAAATTTATCATCCGCGATTTTGAAGATCAAAAACTAATTGAATTGGAGAACATGCTGGAGTCGGTTGT